>JALXCH010000545.1 GCA_026991005.1 Calditrichia bacterium
ATTCAATAGAGATTCTTCGCTTCGCTGTCGCTCCGCTCCGAATGACAAGGGCGGAGGGACAGTACTTTCACGCTGAATCACGGCAGGGACGGTTTTTATCTGTCATTCTGAACCCCCGCTGCAAGCGGGGGTGAAGAATCTCATCCGACAGATGCAGGTTGTAGGGATTCTTCGGCGAACTGCGCTGCGGGACTCTTCAAAATGACAGGAGGGAGGTGGAGTGTGTTACGCTGAGGATCCTGCCCCTGGCAGGAGCCGAAACCTCTCAAGTTCACTGGAAAAAGATTCTTTCCTTCGCTGGCGCTACGCTCAGAACAACGGGGACAGAGGAAGGTCCGTGCTGTCATGAGGAACCTACCTGCTCGGAGAGTCCTGCCTGTACACCACAACCACTACCCTCTAACATTTGTGAACCTTAAAACCTGCTTCTTCTTATAGAGAATGATTACTCAACCACCCCACCCAAAAAATTTTCTTTACTGCGCCGGGAGTTTTTGTTGGCGAAATTTCCCGGGGGTAAATCGTTTGTACTATGTAATTTGTTCCGGACAATAAGGAAATGCGTTTATGCTCTATCTGATTGACAATCAGCAGATTACCGATCCCCGCCTGAATCTGGCGATGGAAGAGTATGCCCTCCGCCAATTGCCCGGGGAAAACGATTATTTGCACTTGTACGTCAACGAGCCAACGGTGGTGGTAGGCAGGCATCAAAATGTGTGGGAGGAGGTTAACATACCCTACCTGCGTACCCACAATATGCTGTTGATTCGGCGCATCTCCGGCGGTGGTACGGTGGTGCACGATCCCGGAAATATAAATTTTTCTTTCATCACGCGATACACCCGGGAACGCTTTAACAATTACCGGGAGTTTACCAGGCCAATTCTGAAGGCTCTGCAAAAACTGGGAGTGCCCGCCCGGCTGAATGAACGCAACGACATCGTGATTGCTTCATTCAAAATTTCCGGAAATGCTCAATTTACCTCCCGCAACCGCCTGCTGAGCCACGGCACCCTACTTTTCCACAGCGATCTCGCTCGATTGCGGCAGGTGCTACAAGCCGATTCCCACGGGATCGAATCCCGAGCACGCCGCTCCATTCCCAGTGCCGTTACCAATATTGTGCACTACCTTTCCCGTTCCCTTACCCTGGCAGAATTCCGCGATCTTCTCCTGGACGCTTACTGGGAAGCTTTCGGAACGCTTCGCACCTATCACTTCAGCGGAAAAGACTGGGAAAACATTCTCAATCTTTCCCGGCAGAAATACGGAAGCTGGGATTGGAATATAGGAGAATCTCCGCCATTCATCCTGCGCCGCACCCTCCGCTGGCGGGGTTCCCCGGTGCAAATGGTGGTGAGGGTAGAAAAAGGGCGTATTCATAACATTGAATTCTCCGGGGAAGAAGAAGCCATGCAGGAACTGCGTGCTGCCTCCCATCGCCTCCCGGGCAGGCGATTGGAATACGGAGAGGTTCTAAATGGCCTCGCCGAAATACCCGAAGAAATTCGCACCACCCTGCTCCAGCTACTGCCCGTCTGAAATCCCTGGAATGCCCCCTCATTCTTCCCCAATGAGAATTTCCTGAAACTCTGGCACTACCTCTTGCCGCAGTTTCTCGCGCAGGGAAACATATTCCCGGGAAAGACGCATCCCTTCTTCCCACCAGGAAGTACATACCCCGTCTCGCTCATATTTGCGAAGTGTGTCCAGGGTGTAGTAATCCAGTGGTGTGGGATTTTCCTCCTGAAGGGGAGTTCCTGCCAGGGGAAAGA
The DNA here is from genome assembly GCA_026991005.1 of Calditrichia bacterium. The sequence goes on from JALXCH010000545.1 coordinate 1,779, forward strand.
AATAGTGCACATGCACCCGCACGCGATATTTTACATTGAGCTGTTTCATGAACTTCAGGGTCAGTTTGCGATCGTCGGAGGTCTCTTCCGGAAAGCCCAGGATAATGTCCACCAGAGGCCGCAGACCGCGCTGCCATGCCAGCTGGCAGGCGCGCTCCACCTGTTCCAGATTGTGTCCCCGGCGAATTAGCCGCAGCAAACGTAAACTTCCCGTCTGGGCACCAATGGTAATCTTTCGGTTGCTGCAGTATCGCACAATTAAATCCACAAATGCTTCAGAAAAACTATTGGGCCGGGTTTCCGAAGGGAAAATTCCGTATTCCAGATATTCGGTGCCTTCCCGTTTACAGGTACTTAACAATGTTTCCACAGCAGCATAATTTAGATGACGGGCATTGGGTGCTCCATACTCAAAAGCGGAGGGACAAATAAAGCTCACCCGGCGATGGTAGCCTCGGGATTTGAGATGCCGGTAATAGCGGAAGACCGATTCCAGCGACCGATGCGTGGCTCGCCGGGAAGCCGTTTGACAAAACCGACAATTCCAGAAGCAGCCACGGGTAATCTCCAGCGGCGGGTAGGTGGGAAGATGCCGGGAGATCGGGTAACTCTCGTCCAGGGAGGCAGGTTCTGGTGCTAAAAATACTGCGGGAGGCGGAGGTAACCGGTAGTTCAGGTACCGGCGCAACAGTTCCGGGGCACCGGTTTCCCCCGCTCCCCGATAAACATAATGGAATCCCGATTGAAGGGTGGTGATGGGATCTCCGGTAGCGTGGGGACCTCCTGCCACCAGGAATAACCCCTTCCCCGCTTGCGCACGTACCTGTTGCACCTCGCGGTACACTTCCGGTAAATGAGGTGTCATAAAGGAATACAGCAATAAGCCCTGCACCTCCCGGGTAGCAAATGCCCGCACCTGTCTGGTGTTCTCCAGAAGTACAACCTCAAAATATGCATCCAGCCCTTCCCGCTCGATGCTGTGGAGAACCACCGGAAAGCTAAAGCGATTGGCCGGGTGCAATCGAAGCGCCAGATACGGTCGGGACGCCATTACCCTTCCTCCTGCCGGGGTTGTAAACGAGATTTTTCGCTAAACGCCAGATAGATGCCTCCCAGAACCAGCACCGCTCCCGGGTAAAACCACCCGTATGGTTTTTCACCAAAAATTAAAAATGCCAGTATGGATGAGAGCACCGGTTCTCCCAGTACCGCAAAATTGACTTTGTACGCCTTCATGCGGCGGGCTGCCAGATTGAGCAGAGAATGACCTACAATGGTGGGAATCAGTGCCAGAAGCAGCATGAAAAGGTGCACCTGCCAGGAGTAGCGAACCAGGGGCTGCTGTTGTAAAATCATTCCCCAAAACAGGAAAACAGCCGCACTGCCATACACACCCACCAGGTAAGGTAAAATTTCCAGCCGCTGGCGTACAAAGCGCGCTACGAAAATGTAGAAGGTAAATAACAGGGCGCTCACCACGGCCAGCACATCCCCGGTGAATCGGGAGCCACTGCTTCCCCAGTCCTGGCTACCAATGAGGAGAATTCCCCCCAGCGTGATAGCTGCTGCCAGTACACTGCGGAAACTTCCCTTTTCCTTCAAAAGCAGGGGCGAAAGCAGCAGAGCAAATATGGGATGGGTGGACTCCAGTACCAGGGAATGGGAAATAAGGGTTTGCTGAACGGAAGAAATCCAGGTGAAAAAATGGAGAGCGAGGAACAGACCGGCCAAAAGTACCCAGATTCCGTGGGGCGGCAGGAACAGGGAATTCATGCCTGCACCACGCCTGTGCCAGAGCAAATATCCCAGTAACAATAGCGCGCTCCAGAACATGCGATAGAACGAGATAACCAGAGCCGGTACCTCACCGCACCAGCGCACCAGAATCGATGCCCATCCCAGCGCAAAAATTGCCACCCACAGCCCCAATCGTCCCGACATTCCTTATCCTTTGCTTGACTCACCCCACGAATCTTACTAAAATATTAAAAAATATAGATGTTCACGGAAATGAAAACAAGAGGAGTGCGACAATGGATTTTAACCAACTGGCTCTGGAGTTTGTGAAAATTTACTATTCCTGCCATCCGGACAAACTACCGGAAGATAAAGAAAAGGCGTTTCAGGAGATTAATCGCCTGCACGGGAAGTTTAAATCGCACCTCATCGACAAAGCGACCAAAAAAAGCGAAGACTTCTTTAGCGACAAACTTTAGTTTAGACTCTGGCGAATCACGGGCCGGAGGGTGATCATTTAATCCTCTCCCCAAATCAGGCTTTAGCCTAAATTTGGGCTAAAGCCCAATTTATAGTGGGGTGTATAAATTCCCCGAGCTAGAAGCTCGGAGCTATATTTAAAAATTATCGAATAAACATTCTATTGACATAGCCTTTTTAAACAATTTCTTTAGCCCCTGGCAAATCCCGGGCCGGAGGCACGGGAAATCGCAATCCTGAGATTGCGTTAAAGGGCGCTGGAAAAATTACTGTTACCGAAAACTGAAAAAGCCCATCCTCGCTGTGGGGAATGGGCTTTTTTCGAAAACATCCGCTATGGGATATTTACAGTTCATCTTCCAGCGAGAGAATACCGCTGCGGCGTTCCCGCAGGGCGCGCATGCGCTCTTTCAGTAAATTCTTATTGTCCACATGATCCTGCCAGACGACATGTAAATACTGATTCCGCTCCATCCAGCGATACTGAATTCCCCCCTGAAATTCCAGCCGCAGGCGCTTTCCGATTTCCTGCGCCAGGCGGGTGGTGTTGGTGTAAAGGATGAGGGCACCTTCCCGGGACTCTACCCTGACAATCTTTTCGAACGGTTTGGGATCTTCCATCTCCCGTTCTACTTCGCGCGCCAGCTCCACATAATCCGTTTTGTGTTCCTTCACATCCGCCGCCCGGATCTCTACCGTTCCAATGTAATTCTCGTACACCCGTTTAATGCATTTGTTGCAGTAAGCCAACTCCTGCTTAATGGTGTACAAATCGGATATCGTATCCTTCACCCACTTGCCCTTCAGAAAAATCTTCTTGCATTTGGGACAGGTGTACACAATACGCGATTCCGGAATCCCATGCTCATCCAGGGTGGAAACGGCAACTTCCTCCCCTTTCTCCAGCGTCTTCTCTATTTTTTCCAGTTCTTCCTCATCTTCTTCTACTTCTCCTTCCAGCTCCTCTTCATCCTCTTCTAATTCATCTTCCACGGGATTTTCATTAAAAGGGAAATCTTCCTCTTTCTCCAGATCCTCAGGATTTTTGAAAAACAGCATCGATTCCCTCCTTAATTGGTTTACTATGTGCGTTTACTTTTGTTAAATTCGATAGTTCCAGTCTTTTATAATATAACGGCATTTTATTCGGTGTCAACTTAAAATTCACAAAGCACCTATCATCGAGCGCCCATTAACGGATTCAAGGTTGTTTTCCTCAAACCTTCAGAATATGGACGCAGCAAAACTGCCATAGTTACAAAATTTCTGGAGAAATTGAAAAGATGATGTCGATTGAGCGCATTTTTACCTATTCTGTTTTTAACTTACGTCTTTATCCTTCCCACAGAAGCACGGAGAATACCGAAGAACCAAATACCAAAATCCAAATTCCAAATCACAAAATCCAAATTCCAAATCAAAAAGAAATTCCAAAATCCAAATCCCAAATCACAAAAAAATTCCAAAATCCAAATCCCAAATAACAAAAAATAAATTCCAAATATCAACCCCCAATATCGTTATTTTTTTTCGTGCCTATTCGTGTGATTCGTGGGCAAGTAAATCGCAGTTAAATGCTAATTGGCGTGATTTGTGGTTCTATTAATTTTGATAAACCATATAATTCAAAAACATAATTCAAAATTCTTAATTCAAAATTATCAATTATTTCCGTCGTCCTTCCAGGACTCAAATGGGTTGGGTGGGAATTCCCATTCCCATGGCTGAAGGCCATGGGCTAAATTCTGTTGGCCACTCCGTGGACTCACCCCCTGCCAGCCGATATTTTTTTGGGATCTAATTTTTGCTCAATGGTGTCCTTTCTTTTTTCTTTCCTTTTGCCTTTTGTCTTACACGAAGGTATGGAGGATACAGAGAATAATTCCAGATGACAAAACGTTAAAAACCGCAAAGTACGCAGAGGAAACACCAAGGACGCAAAGAAATTCCAAATCCGAAATAAAATATCTCAAATCACAATTTCCTGAAAAACAAATAATTATGGCTGTATTTTATAATCTCATCATATGACTATTTTTCATTCGTGTTTATTCGTGTGATTCGTGGGCAAAAACCCATTCTTTTAATTCATGGGCAAAAATTCGTGGGCAAATGCTTATTCGTGTGATTCGTGGTTAAATATCAATTTTTTCAATTCATAGAAACTGGGACTTGTTATTTGAGATTTGGAAGTTGAATTCTGTTCATTGAGGTTTATTATTCAGAAAAAAGTCTTCCCGCAGGAAGGAAGGCTTGGTTAATAAAGAGAGAACAAATATTCCGGAAAATCAATTAGTGCAGTCGCGACCGGGCCCGCTGAAACATTTTTTCCATATCAACACCTTCATCTTTGGCCAGTTGCAGAGCTTCGCTCAGGTATTCTTCCTTCAATGTTCGGTAATAATCCTCCAGATAAAGCAAAATCAGTTCTTCCGACTCTTCCTTCGACCAGGGGTAATTGTCTATAAAATTTCGATTGGATCCATTGCGCGTGTTTTCCATAGGCGCTATCCTAATATAATTTTTTCAACGTTTCCAGGAGTTCTTTAAAATTGTTAACCACTACGTCTGCCTCCCGCAAGTGGCGCGAATGAAGGGTGGTTGTAATTGCCACCACTATCATTCCTGCTGCTTTACCACTGCGAATGCCCAGCGGTGCATTCTCGATAACTACGCACTGCTCCGGAGCCACATTAAGCAACCGGGCAGCGGTTAAATACGGCTCGGGACTGGGTTTAGTTTCCTGCACATCATCGCTGGTAACGATAGCCGAAAAATAATTTCTCAAACCAAACTCTTCCAGCGTGCTTACCACTCGCTCTCGCTGCCCTCCCGTAACCACCGCTAGCTGCAATCCTTTCTCCCGGGCCCAGTTTAGCACATCGATGAGATTGGGGTAAAACTCCACTTTCTTGATTTCTTCATAATACTTGCGCTTCTTTTCAATAATCAGCGGCGCTTCTTCCAGGGGAATATTATATTTACGTGCAATCTGGTTGGCAATGGCTAACAGTCCCTGCCCCTCCAGTACAAATAACTCTTCGGAGGGCATGTCGATGCCATATTCGGCCAGCGCCTTCCGCCAGCCCTGGTAATGGTCCTCCATACTGCGGACCAATACCCCATCGAAATCGAATAACAAGGCCCTCATTGTTCTCCTGCCTTTTCGTTCCTGACTCGACCATTCCACATCCCTGTTCGCACCCAATATACCACTTTTCTCCATCCTATTTTGTGATTTAGCTTTCATACTCTCACTTTTCTGATTGGAATTTACTTCTCCTCTCGCCGGATTTCCTATTGAACAATTATTTTCTTCGGTGGTTCCCGCTCCTTTTTTCTTTTTATATTTAGATGCTCGGGTAACAAAGAGGAGACGAATGGAAGAGAAAAAGAAAACGAACGCCGGAGTCATCACTTCCCGCATCAAGTTTTGCGATATGCGCTGCGAATACGCCGAATTTCCCCGGGACGAGGATATCGACGGGTCTCGTTCCTGCCAGACTTACCTGGCCATCTGGTGCACAAAACTGAATGAGTACGTAACGAAAAACGCTCCCTGCGCGGTACTCTACGGAAAAAGACGCCCCAAATCTCAATGGTGAACGGAATTCTCCTCCACATACTGCCGATAAAGTTCTTCCAGAATACTCCGGGTTTGCACACGGTGTACGGATAACCGGCGTTGTTTGAGCTGACGTAAAATTGTTTCCAGATCTGTACCTGAAGCAAGAAGTTCCACTTTTTCTCGCTTCCCTCTGGTATGTGAGTTCCGGATTTCCACCCCGGGAATTTTCTTCAGAGTCTCCCGTACCCCGGCATCCCCTTCCAGAAAAAATATTTGCTGGGTCACCTTGCCCAGGTTTACCTCACCAACAATACGTCCCTGATGTAAAATCACAACCCGGTCGCACAACCATTCCACCACCTCCAGCCGATGGGTGGCAAGCAGCAACGCCTGGTGTGGTAACGATTGCAGTAATCTCCGAAGCTCCTGTTGCCCTTGAGGGTCGAGACCGGACATAGGCTCATCCAGCAGTAGCAATTGAGGTCGGTGGATAAGAGCCAGTGCCAATAAAACACGCTGACGCATCCCTTTGCTAAAACCACCCAGAAGCTCCTCGCCGTGGGATGCCAGCCCCGCCCATTCCAACAATTCAGTGCTTCGGGTACGAATCTGCTCCCGTGTAAGCCCCATCATCCCACCAGCCAATTCCAGTAATTCCAGAGGAGTAAAATTATCCAGACCGGTACTGTGTTCCGGTAGATACCCGGGATACAGACCATCCTCTTCCGCGGCCTCTCCGCTTTCCCATTGAATGCTTCCATTATCCGGAAGCAGCAAATTCATAATTAACCGGAACAGAGTGGTTTTTCCGGAACCATTTGCCCCAATAACCCCTACGCGCTCTCCGGCATACAGCGTGAGGGAAAAATCCTCCAGCGCTGGTTGCGATTGGTCTGGATACCGTTTGGTGAGGTGCTCAATCCTGAGAATGACCTTGCTCATATCTTTCTGATTTTTTTTTGATAATAAAAAAATAATTACTAAATTACAACCATAGGAATTAATTCAAAAACGGAGGTACAATGGAAGACCAAATGAAAATTCCCGAAACCACCGAAGAGGTGTTAAAAATAGCGTTGCGCCTGGAAGAAGAGGGCTACAAAACATACACCGAAGGTGCACGTAAGATTAGCAATTCCCTGGGGAAACGCTTGCTGGAGCGTCTGGCCAACGATGAACTGCACCACATGGAGCGCATTCGTCAGGCTTATGAAGCGGTCGAGGGGAAACGGAACTGGGATGAAGTAGCTATGAACAACGCAGAAGAGGTTGTGGCTTTTGAGAAAATTATTCAAAGACTGCGGGATGAACTGAACCAGTCCATTGAGGAACTGGGAAGCCACGGGGTAGATGATGAAGAAGTCATCGACACGGCACTGAACCTGGAATCCCACGGGCATTTCTTCTACTCCGAAGCGGCAAAGAAAGCCAGCGATCCTAAAGTGAAGGAATTTCTGGAAATTCTGGCCAAAGAGGAAGAAAGCCACTACCAGGCTCTGCAAAAGGTTAATGCCTTTATGGAAGATCCGGCTAACTGGTTTGCCACTCAGGGGAAATTTTAATTCCCCACCTGAGCAGCTCTGGCAAACTCGGTATTTTCGTATAATTATTTTCTCATCGAAACAATTGTATGAGCTGGAGCGGTAAGGATTTGCATCGTAGTTTTTGTGAAAATATAAACAGGTGGAGTCCAATGGGAAGTGGGCTTCACCTGTTTCGTTTTTATTGAATTGTTTTTAAAGCGGGATGTTTCCGTGTTTTTTCTCCGGAAGCTTATCTCGTTTATTTTTAAGCACTTCCAGAGCGCGGATAATGCGAAACCGGGTGTTTTGTGGTTCAATCACGTCATCCACATAGCCTCGTTTGGCTGCCATAAAAGGATTGGCAAATTTTTCCTTGTACTCTTTAATCAGTTCCTGCATTTTGGCTGCGGGATCGGAAGCTTCAGAGATTTCTTTGGCGAAAATAATTTCTACTGCTCCGGCGGGACCCATCACGGCAATTTCGGCTGTTGGCCAGGCATAATTAAAATCTCCTCCAATATGTTTGGAACTCATCACGCAGTAAGCACCTCCGTAAGCCTTACGGGTCACAATGGTGATTTTGGGCACCGTGGCTTCGGCAAAGGCATACAACAGTTTGGCTCCGTTGCGAATGATGCCGGTGTGTTCGTGTGCCGTACCTGGCCAGAAGCCGGGAACATCGACAAATGTGATGAGGGGAATATTGAAAGCATCACAAAAGCGGACAAACCGTGCAGCTTTTATGGAAGCATTGCTATCCAGCCCACCAGCCATAAAATTGGGCTGATTGGCGACGATTCCCACGGATTGTCCGTTCATGCGCGCAAAACCCACAATGATGTTGGGTGCCCACAGGCGGTGTACCTCTAAGAACTCCCCATTATCCACAATATGCAGAATGACCTCTCGCATGTCGTACGGCTTATTGGGGTCGTCCGGAACAATGAAGTTCAGTTCCTCGTCCGAGCGATCAATGGGATCGTCGGTTGGCACCACCGGCGGTTTTTCCCGATTATTTTGCGGAATATAACTGAACAACTTGCGCAACAGGAGGAGGGCTTCCTCGTCATTTTCCGCCACAAAATGAGCCACACCACTTTTTTTATTGTGCACCATTGCCCCTCCCAATTCATCGGTGGTGACATCCTCCTGGGTCACCGCCTTCACCACTTTGGGGCCGGTAAGGAACATGTAACTGGTATGGTTTACCATGATGGTAAAATCAGTCAGAGTTGGGGAATACACCGCCCCACCGGCACAGGGTCCCATAATGGCGCTGAGCTGGGGGATTACACCGGAGTAAATCACATTGCGATAAAAGATATCAGCATAACCGGCCAGACTATCGATACCCTCCTGAATGCGCGCACCACCGGAATCGTTCAATCCAATCACCGGTGAGCCTGTTTTTGCCGCCATATCCATGATTTTACACACCTTCTCTGCGTACGTTTTGGATAACGACCCTCCAAACACAGTGAAATCCTGGGAGAACACAAACACCCGGCGACCATCGATTGTCCCGTGCCCCGTCACCACTCCGTCGCCCAGTATCTTCTTCTTATCCATTCCAAAATCGATGCATTGATGCTCTTTAAACATGTCGAACTCTTCGAAACTGCCATCATCCAGCAAAATTCCAATACGCTCCCGAGCAGTTAGTTTTCCGGCCTTGTGCTGCTTCTCGATGCGCTTCAGTCCGCCACCTAATTTTGCGGTGCGCCGCATTCCGTAAAGTTTCTTAAAACGCTCTTCAATGGTCATTCTTTTCCTCCTGACAAACCATTTAAATGATGAATCATCCGTGCCTTGCAACCAATGCTATTCTCATTAATAGTTTCTTAAAATAAACACTCAGGCTAATTCCCTGCAAATTGTTTGTATTTTTCAGGATTTTGTGTAAAATCATTGTGCAACTCAAAAAAATTTCTCCCTCTGCCCTGGAGGCAAATATCCGTTTCTACCAATTACGCTATCGGCGGCCAAATGAACAACCATTGGAAACGGAACTTACTATAAGTTATCAAAAACTTCGTTAGTGTTCGCTTCATTACACAACCTGAACATAATATAGACTTTGTTATTCCGCCACTTCAAAAAAACAAAATGCCCTAAACGAATAGGGCATTCTGGGGATGTTGCAATGAACTAAAAGAAAGGAACAAGGGAGAAATCCGTTAATCCAGTTCTTTCCCGAAATCGTACAGTGGAAAGGCTTCGCACATTTCCTGTACTTCTCCACGTACTTGCTTGTAAATTTCTTCATTTCCCATGTTCTTCAATACCCGGTCAATCAGTCGGGCGACCTTTTTCATTTCCTCTTCTTTAAATCCGCGGGTCGTAAGTGCGGGGGTTCCCAGGCGAATCCCGCTGGTGACAAAGGGACTTCGTTCGTCAAAGGGCACCATATTTTTGTTGACGGTAATTCCTGCCTCGTGCAGCGCATTTTCCGCATCCCGACCGGTGATGCCGGTGCGAGTTAAATCCACCAGCATAACGTGGTTATCCGTTCCACCGGAAACAATGTCGTAGCCCAGTTCAATCAGTTCATTGGCCAGAGCTTTAGCATTTTTAACGATTTGTTCGGCGTAGGTCTTGAATTCCGGTTGTAATGCTTCTTTAAAAGCCACCGCTTTTGCGGCAATAATGTGCATTAGCGGACCGCCCTGCATACCGGGCATGACGTTGCTGTCAATCACTTCGGAAATCATTTTTACCCGACCGGATTTGGGAGCGACGATTCCCATGTCGTTTTCGCGATCTTTTCCGATTAAAATCATGCCACCCCGGGGGCCACGCAGGGTTTTATGCGTGGTGGTAGTTACCACATCGCAAATGGGAATGGGGCTGGGATGAATAC
>JALXCH010000546.1 GCA_026991005.1 Calditrichia bacterium
GGATGCATAGCAATAAGCACGTAAAAAGCAGAAAAAACTATCCTTTTGAGAACGTTAAACCATCTAATTAGACGGAAATAAATCCGTCGAAAAGGTTACGTACGCTCAAAAAGAGCCAAACTCCAGAGCCCTCCGCAAGGAGGGCGAAGAATCCCCCTCCGCAAGGAGGGCGAAGAATCCCCTGCGAGAGGAGAGTGAAGATTATTATTGAAGAATGAATTAACTTATTCCTGGAATTTCATTAATGGAGTTTCCTTTTTTAGTCTCTATTTTTGCGTAATAGGTTAAACTTTATTGAATAACAACTTTTTAGAATCAATAAAATTCTGGGAGGAATTATGTCAATAGAAAAAGCCTGGAAAGATGTTCTCACTCACTTATTTCCAGAATTTATGGAATTTTTCTTTCCCTGGGTTGTTGCAGACATTGATTTTACCTGTGGCTACCAATTTCTGGACAAAGAATTTCAACAGATCGTTCGGGAATCTGAGAAAGATTTACCATTGGTGAACAAGCTGGTTGAAGTTTGCTTAAAGAATGGAGAAAAAATTTGGGTGTTGATTTACATTAATTTACAGAAAGAGGGAGAGAATGATTTTGCCCAACAGGTGAACATTTACTTCGGACGCATCTTTTATGTGTATCGAAAGTTTACTGTCTGTCTGGCGGTGTTGACGGATCGGGATCCTGGCTATCGTCCTAATCGGTATGGGACAGAGTTCTCGGGATTTCAGTATGTGCTTGAGTTTCCGGTGGTGAAGATTATGGATTATGTGCCGAAGGAGGTGGAGAAGAAGGTCCGGGAAAATCCCTTTGCGTTGTGTGTGCTGGCCTATTTACGAACCTGGGAGACGGAGGGGGCGGATGAGGAACGTTATCGCTGGAAGAAGAAGTATCTCCTTCAATTATATGAATTGAACATGGAGAAAGAAGCCGCTACGGCGCTGTTTCAGTTTGTCGATTGTATTATGGAGTTGCCGGAAGAAATGGACCGTCAGCTACTCGAGGAGTTGTATAAAGTGGAAAAGGATAAAGGATTATCGACATTATCTTCAAAGGAATAGTGAGGAATAATAAAAAAATAGGGTATCTATAAAACCACTGAGGATTTTCTGGAGATGAAATATTAACAGGGCGGAGAATCTCATCGTCATCGTAAGATTTTTTGATTAACTTCTGAAATTATTTCTAATTTCCCAAAAAATATTTCCCATTTAATCTTTAGAACAGCTTGCAATTGTTCTGGGAACCTTACATTTTAGTTAATAAAGCAGGGGAGCGGAATCGCAGGTGCTATATAAATTGAAGAAACGCTGGCAAGAAGAAGCGGGTTATCGAGAAGTACTGGTAATGGCGATACCCCTTATTTTGAGTACCGGTTCCTGGAGCATTCAGCACTTTGTAGATCGTATATTCTTAACCTGGTATTCCCCCGAAGCGATTGCCGCTGCTTTGCCTGCCGGTTTGGTGAACTGGACTTTCTCCAGCTTTTTTATCGGTGTGGCCAGCTATGTGAACACCTTTGTGGCACAATATTATGGTGCCCGGCGATATCAGCGCATTGGGCCGGCGGTTTGGCAGGGGATTTACCTGGCATTTATTGCGCTGATTGCCGTGGCTCTGATTTATCCGCTTTCGCCGCATTTTTTTGGTATTTTTAAACATCCCTCAAACGTTGTAGAACTGGAAACAGAATATTTTCGCATTTTACTGCTTGGGGCACCTTTTCCGGTTATCACGAACGCCATAAGCAGTTTTTTTACGGGATTGGGTAAAACCTGGGTGGTGCTTTATGTTAACCTTCTCATTACCGGACTCAACATGCTGCTGGATTATTTGTGGATTTTCGGAAAATTGGGTTTTCCCGCCGCGGGAATTCGTGGCGCCGGTTTGGCCACTGTTACAGCGACAGTAATAGGCACCGTGGTATTTGGAGCCCTTTTTGCACTTCCGGCATACTCCCGGCGTTTTCGAACCCTTGGCGGCTGGCATTTCGATACCGAACTATTTCGCCGTCTGCTGCGGTACGGTGCTCCCAATGGCATTCAGTTTACGCTGGAAATCCTGGTTTTTGCCATTTTTATCATGCTGGTCGGTCGATATGGTGTGACGGAGTTAGCGGCAACCAACATTACTTTCAACATAAATACACTGGCATTTTTACCCATGGAAGGGATGTCCATTGCGGTAAGCAGTCTGGTGGGACGTCGATTGGGAGAGAATCGTCCTGGACTTGCCGCGCATACCACCTGGTCTGCCTTCCACCTCACCTTTACTTTCTTCTTCATTCTGGCTATCGGATACGTATTGACTCCGGAAATATTTCTCTACCCGTACCGTCTAAAGGCCGATCCCGTACAGTTTGCTCCGATTCAACAAACAGTGATAATATTGCTTCGGTTTGTAGCGATTTATTCTCTTTTTGATGCCATGAGTATGATTTTCTCTGCTGCACTGAAAGGCGCTGGAGATACCCAATTTGTTGCGGTGGTGAGTGTGTCACTGGCCATCAGTGTTCTGCTTATCCCTTCCTTTCTGATTACCTATGTATTTCATGCCAGCCTGCTCTGGTTGTGGAGTTGTGTAACCATGTACATTGTGGGATTAGGCGTCACCTTCTGGTGGCGATTTCGCAAAGGTCCCTGGCAGAGAATGCGAGTGATTGAAACTTCTAATTTCTGACTAAATAGAGCTTTTCCCGTCCCATACGATTGTCCATGCAAATGCATTCCTTCAGAGGTAATAATCTAAAGCTAATATTTTCGAAAAATACAGAAAGTAAATCACCACAAGAAAATTCTTGAAAAAATTAGGTTGATGGAATATATTCCGGCTGGAAGGTTTTTTAGAATAAGGTAAAACCTACTATTGAGTGTGTTAAAACAATTTGTAAGATGAATATTGATTGCAGGGCGGGATTAAAGGTTCAATCGGTTGGCATTTTCTTGTGAAATAGTGAGAGAAAATAATTATTAAAGCATTGAAGAGTGGACCCCATGAGTATTTTGAAGATAACAGTGTCTGAAGAACGAGTGGCGAGATTAGAAGAAAAGGCGCGCCACTTGAAAGTATCGCCGGAAGCTCTGTTGGAAGCCAGTTTGGAAGAATTGATAGGGCGGTTGGACGAAGATTTTGAACGAGCGATGAAAAACGTATTGACAAAGAATGCAGAATTATACCGGCGATTGGCTAAAAACACCTGATGAGAACCAATGCGTTACCTGACATTTCGAGAGGTGCTGGAACTTTACCAGCAGGTAATGAAGATTGGCGGTGGAGCACAGGGTATTCGTAGTTTACGGGCCCTCCAATCAAGTATAGCCCAACCCCGTATGACGTTTGGGGGGAAGGAACTGTATGAAAGTATAGTTTCTAAAGCGGCAGCGCTGGGATATTCGTTGATTAAGAATCATCCTTTCGTAGATGGCAACAAGCGGATTGGGCATGCAGCAATGGAAACGTTTTTGATACTGAATGGGTATGAGATTCGAGCAGAAGTAAGCGAGCAAGAAGAGATAATTTTAAAAGTGGCGGCTGGCGATATGGAAAGATCGGAACTTGAGAAGTGGCTTGAGGAACATGTTGTAGAGAGCAGATAAGGTATCTAATAATATAATACAAATTGCAATAAATTGTTTTTACTTCATTGTTT
>JALXCH010000547.1 GCA_026991005.1 Calditrichia bacterium
CCTGTATTGTGGATCTGGTGATTGGAGATACCATTGCTCTTACTCCGCCCATGGGCTGGAATAGCTGGAATTGCTGGGGATTGAGTGTGAGCCAGGAGAAGATTCTGGCAGCGGCTCGCGCTTTTGTGGAAACGGGATTAGCCGACCACGGCTGGAGTTTCATTAACATCGACGACGGCTGGGAGGTGGAAGGAAACTCCCCGCAACCCAAACGCAGCCCCACGGGCGAGATTCTCACCAACGAAAAATTCCCCGATATGGAAAAACTAGGTCGAGAGATTCATGCGCTGGGGTTGAAATTTGGTATTTACTCCTCGCCCGGTCCCCTTACCTGCGGTGGTTACACTGGCAGCTATGGGCACGAAGAACAGGATGCCCGCACCTTCGCCCGCTGGGGCGTGGATTATCTGAAGTACGACCTCTGCAGTTACCGAAAGCTGATGAAGGATGTGCACGATCCGCAAGAGTTAATGCCCCCTTACCGCAAGATGTACCGGGCGTTGCGGAAACAAAATCGCGACATTGTGTACTCTCTGTGCGAATATGGCTACGGAAAGGTGTGGGAATGGGGCAGGAGCGTTGGCGGAAATCTGTGGCGGACTACCGGCGATATCTGGGACGAATGGGAGCGGGTGGTGCAAATTGGTTTCCAGCAGGTGGAGAATGCCCCTTACGCCGGTCCGGGACACTGGAACGATCCCGACATGCTGGTTGTTGGCTGGGTAGGCTGGGGAGAACACCTCCACCCCTCGTATCTCACGCCGGATGAACAGTATTCCCACATCAGCCTCTGGGCGCTGCTCTCCGCACCGTTGCTGCTGGGTTGCGACCTTACTCGCCTGGATGCTTTTACCCTGAACCTGATTACCAATGACGAGGTGCTGGAGATTAATCAGGACCCCATGGGCAGACAGGCAGTTCCGGTAATTCGTCAGGATAGCATCCAGGTGTGGGTGAAGCCGATGGTAAACGGACGAAAAGCTTTCGGGGTGTTTAATCTGAGCCGCAAAACCGTGCACTATCGCATTCCCCTGAGCAAACTGGAATGCACCGGGAAGGTCGCTTTGCGGGATGTCTGGCGGCACTGGGATCTGGGTACTTTTGAAGAGGTCTATTCGGTGGTGATACCGCCCCATGGGGTGGTGTTGGTGAGATGTGAGATTCGAGATCACCAATAGTAGTGCTGGAATTTCAAACCCATTTCCGGTGCGGTTTTGAGGATGTTAATTTTTCAAGAAAATTCCGATGGAGAATGCACCAAATCCCGCTATTCAAGAAGCGGAAAAAGTTCCTTTGAAATAGAGATTTTTCCCGGATGAATGATGTTTCAAACCATTTTTAATGCTGCAATGTTTTTTGTGAATTGTTTTTCATAGTAGAAAAATTAAGCTATTTAATTTATTTGATTGGTTCCGGTGAAACGAAAATAATTAGCGGCGGATGAAACGGTGTTGTATCTGGCTGGAAATATTTGGTTCTTCATCCTGAAATGAGATTATTTAACCACCATGGAACACAAAGCGAGGAAAATAGACATCCCGAATTTCCCCGGCCAATGCTTCTGGTTTAAGGAAGTGGGAAGTACCAGCGATGTGCTTCGGGAATGGGCGGAAGCAGATTTTCCGGAATGGACGGTGGTGGTTGCCGAGCGGCAGACAGCCGGGCGCGGGCGCTACCAGCGGCGCTGGGAAAGTCCCGCCGGAATGGGCCTCTGGTTCTCGCTGCTTCTGCGCCCGGAACTTTCTGCGAACCGGGCGAATTTATTGAACATCGCCACAGCTGTGTTCATGAGTGAGTTTCTGGAACAACTGGCGGCAGAAGCGGGACACGCCCTTTCTATTTCCCTGAAATGGCCCAACGATCTGGTGGTACCATTCCCGGAAAAATCCGGCAAACTCCGCAAATTGGGGGGCATTTTGCTGGAAGGACGTTTTGAAGGTCGTGCACCGAACTATTTGGTGGTGGGAATTGGCATCAATTTGAATCAACAAAGCCGGGATTTTCCTCCCGAACTGCGCCCCACTGCCGTGTCTTTGCGCCAGCTTACCGGAGCATCCTGGAACGTTCCCGAAGTACTGCGGCGTTTTTTACCCCATTATTACCGGAAATTAACCCATGCGCTTCTCGCAAATTTCCAGGGCATTGTGGAGGCTTATCGTAAAAAGGTGGTTGGTTCCGGGCAACGGGTTATCATTCGCGTGCAGGAGAGGGAGGTGGCGGGCATCATGCGCGGGGTGGACGAAAACGGGTTCCTGCGTCTGGAAACGGAGCAGGGAATTCAGGTGATTACCGCCGGTGAGTTGTGGGAGATGACTTCTCAATCAACGGAAAAGTAATTCCGTAATCCCGGGAATGTTCACTAAACCGGAGAAACTGAGAATTCAGAGAAAAACAGATTTTCCCAAAAAGAACAGTAAAACGAAATCAAAAAACGGAGAAACCAGACGATACGCTTCGGGTAATGCCGGAACGTTTCAGTTAAAATAAAAAATGAATTGATTCGGGAAGGTGAGATTTAATTCTTAAATGAGTAAATGCGTTAAAGGATTTTTCTAACGGGCTTCTGGTGTGTATATTCTGTTGCGCGAAATGTGGAGGTTTGTCAGGAAAAAAATGAGGAAGGATGAACGATGGTGCTGACGGTAGATGTGGGAAACACGCATACCGAGTTGGGGGTATTTTTAAACGACCGGCTCAAACGGAGCTGGCGCATTGCCACCGGAGTGGATCGTACCGAGGATGAGGTGCTGGTATTCTTGCATCACTTCCTGGGGATGGAAGGCATTCGCTTCTCGGAACTGGATGGTGTTGCCCTCAGTTCCGTGGTGCCCAACATGACCTTTGTATTCACCAAATTGTGCCAGAAATATTTGAATGAAGCTCCGCTGGTGGTGGATCATACGGTCAAACTGGGCGGCATCAGCATTCGCTACGAAAATCCCGCTGCGGTGGGCGCCGATCGGTTGTGCAATGTGGTGGCTGCCTACGAACGCTACCGTCAGGCGGTGGTGGTGGTGGATTTTGGCACGGCAACCACCTTTGACGTGCTCAACTCCCGGGGAGAATATCTGGGGGGCATCATTGCTCCGGGCGTGGAAACCACCGCCTGGGCACTGTACCAGCGGGCTGCCAAGCTCCCCAAAATTCCTCTGGAAGTGCCGGAGCGAACCATCGGAAGAAATACCACCGAAAGCATGCAGGTGGGCATCCTGAAGGGAACCATTCGCATGATTGACGGGCTGCTGGAAGAAATTATGGAAGAATTGGGGGAAAAGCCGCGGGTTGTTTCCACCGGGGGATTGGCGCGATTGATTCAACCCCGTACCCGCTACATCGAAGAATTTGTCCCTCATCTGGTTCTGGATGGGTTGTATCGCATTTTTTTGCTGAACCGATAGGGCATTTCTTCTATCAGAGCAAAAGTGCAGGTTGGGTTAAAATTTCCGGGAGGAACCGGAGGAAATTCTGGAGGTTGCCCAGCATTCCTGATTCAGAAATTTCCTTTTACCCGGGAGATTGGCAGTGTCCTTCATGAAAAAAGAAATTGAAAAACTTTCAGAAAATATTTTGAACCCATTTCCGGACTTATTAAATTTCAAAAAAAACAATCGCATATGAAAGAAGATAGTTACTTTAAAATTATTATAAGC
>JALXCH010000548.1 GCA_026991005.1 Calditrichia bacterium
TCAGCAGTTTGCTTCGGTGGAAAAGGCACTCTTTTTAATTATTGCCGATAAGAATCCGGAAACAGCACAAACATTTTTGGGCTTTTTACGACAGCACCTGGGTGAACAGCTTGATTTAATCGATAGGGAAAAACTTGCTTTATCCTGGACGGTAGATTTCCCGCTTTTAGAATACAGCGAAGAAGAAAAGCGTTATGTTGCCCGGCATCATCCCTTTACTTCTCCCAAAGAATCGGATATTCATTTATTAGACTCACAGCCGGAGAAGGCAAGAGCTCGAGCTTACGATTTGATTTTTAACGGAAACGAAATTGCAGGCGGAAGCATTCGTATCCATCGTCGGGAAGTACAGGAAAAAATGTTCTCTGTACTGGGAATTTCCCCCGAAGAAGCCCAAAATAAGTTTGGGTTTTTACTGGAAGCGATTGAGTACGGCGCTCCACCGCACGGGGGAATTGCCTTTGGTTTCGATCGGTTGGTGATGTTACTGGCAGGCGCTGAATCGATCCGCGATGTGATTGCCTTTCCCAAAACAACCAGTGCTCTGGCTTTAATGGAAAATGCTCCTACGGAGGTAAGCGAAAAGCAATTGGAGGAATTAGGTATAAAAATTGCAATAAAAAAAGAGAAGTGAAATAAAGATTCAGGAATAACGATTTTTCCGGGCAAAGTGAAAAAAGGAGTGTAAATTATTTGTACATCCAGATTTTTTTCATTATTTTCGCGCAAAACAAACAAATTTAACTTGACAAAAATTAATAAAATTGTTATTTTAAATCAGTTAACATGCTTTTAACGATAGGAGGCGCATATGTCAAAGTTTAAGAAATTGTTAGGTGTCCTGCTTGTGGGATTATTTACGTTTTCGCTGCTTATCTCCACAGGTTGTACTCGTCACCCAAATGCAGACCAGATTAAGAAATTGGAAGAGGCCCGTAGTGCATGTCTTTCTTCGGAACAGAAACTCAGTGAGGTTCAGAAGCAAAGGCAGGATCTGGAAAATCAACTGGCACAGAAAAAATCGGAACTGGAAGGGCTGAAAAAGGAAAAAGAAAATATCCAACAGGGCCTGAGTTCCTGGTCAACCGGGCAATAATTTAAGGTGAGGAGGCAGAAAATGAGAAAAATAAATGTAATAGCATTAATCGCAATCGTATCATTATTCCTGGTGTTTGGTTTATTTGCTCAGGAATACTCTTATGATTACAAGAAAATGACCATGGATGAATACCAGACCGAGCTGGCTAAATGGCAAAAATGCGAAGCTGAGAATAAGGCGAAAATCGCCGAAGAAGAGGCAAAAATTGCCAAACTAAAAGAAGAAATAGCAGCTGTAGATGAAGAAATCAACAAGGTCTGGGACGAAATTTATGCGTTAATGGAAACGGACAAATCCAATTTCGAAGCATATTTGCAGGAATTGAACAATTTAAAGAACGATTTGTCTGGTTTCGTGGCACTCTCGCCGGAAGAAATTTACACCAAAAAGGATGAAATTGACGCATACCGGAAACGTTTGGAAGAGCTGAAAGGGGATAAGCGGAGTTTACATTCCAAATCCCAGGGAATCATTTCTCAAATTGAAGGTTTGCTTGCACAGGCTGAAGAAAAAGCGAAACCGGCAGCGGCTGGTCGTTATGAAGTGATGAAGGGAGACTACTTGTGGAAAATTGCTAAAAAGCCGGAGATTTATGGCGATCCTTACCAGTGGATTAAAATTTATACGTACAATCGAGACCAGATTCAGAATCCGGATTTAATTTATCCCAAACAGGTGTTCCGGATTCCTCGGATGGCCGGTCCCAATGAATACTTTGTCCAGAAAGGTGAGTTTCTGTATAAAATTGCCGGATACACTTCCATTTATGGCAATCCGTTTAAATGGCAGAAAATTTACGAAGCCAACAAAGATGTGATCTCGGATCCGAATCTTATTTATCCGCATATGGTATTGAAGATTCCGAGGAATTAATTTCCCATGAAATATTAGCTTAATCGAAAATATTTTAAAAGGCTCTTGGCAAATGCCAGGAGCCTTTTGTATTTTTGGGACATAAAACGACTCGATTCGTCGCATTTTTGAGTAAAGCAAGCCATTTGTTAAGGTAAAGAAGATTATTTCAATGGATACCGTATCCAGAGTGTTAGAACGTACATTTATTGTAGATAAAGTTGATCCCCTGACTTTCTTTGGTGTTTCCGATCGGAATTTGAAAATCATTGAAAAATATTTTTCGGTGCAGCTTATTCCACGCGGAAATGAAGTGAAGATTATTGGCTCCCCGGAAGATGTCTCTGCCGTGGAAAACATTCTGAGCGAATTGGTGTTCATTGCTCACCGTAACAAATCGTTACAACAGAAGGATGTGGAAGCGGTTGTCCACATCACGCGGGCAAATATGACTCCAGCCGAGGGAAAGCCGCGCTCTGCACCCACCCATACCCGGGAAGAATTGGATGAGGTGGTGCTTTTCACAAAAAGTGGATTTATTAAACCCAGAACTGCTGGACAAAAAAGAATTGTGGATGAGATAAAGCGGAATGATATTGTTTTTGTAATTGGACCGGCAGGAACGGGGAAAACCTATCTTTCGGTAGCGCTGGCGGTAAATGCACTAAAGAACAAAGAGGTAAATAAAATTGTTCTGGCACGGCCTGCGGTGGAAGCAGGAGAAAGTTTAGGTTTTTTACCGGGCGATTACCGCGAGAAAATTGATCCTTATCTTCGTCCTCTTTACGATGCTCTGGAAGAAATGCTCCCCAGAGATTTGTTGAAAAAGTACATGGAACAAAATATCATTGAGGTGATTCCATTAGCATACATGCGCGGTCGCACGCTGAACAATGCTTTTGTAATCCTGGATGAAGCTCAGAATGCCACTTCGATGCAAATGAAGATGTGCCTGACGCGTTTAGGGGTAAATTCCCGCGCCATCATTAACGGCGATATTACTCAAATTGATTTACCCAAAAATACCATTTCCGGTTTGGTAGAAATTCAGGATATTCTAAAGGGAATTGAAGGAATTGGATTTGTTTATCTGGATAAAACCGATGTGGTTCGGCATCGGCTGGTGCGTGATATTATAGAAGCATACGGGCAAAAAAATGAAACTGAAACCAAGGAGGAACCATGAAAACCATTCGCGAAGCGGTAATTGTTTCTGCGGTTCGAACGCCTATTTGCTCGTTTAATGGAGCCCTGGCGTCCGTTCCGGCACCTCGTCTGGGAAGTATCGTTATTAAGGAAGCATTGGAACGAATCAACCTTCAACCTGAGAAGGTTGATGAGGTTATTATGGGGAATGTGCTTACGGCTGGAGAGGGACAGGCACCTGCCCGCCAGGCTGCAATTTACGCCGGATTACCCACTTCGGTGGGATGTATGACCATCAATAAAGTGTGTGGTTCCGGATTGAAAGCGGTGATGTTAGCCCGACAGAGTGTGGCACTGGGCGATTCGGATATCGTCGTGGCCGGTGGAATGGAAAATATGTCCAGTGTACCCTATTACCTCGCTAAAGCTCGATTTGGTTACCGCCTGGGGAATGGTGAGGTGATTGATGGAATGGTACATGACGGATTGTGGGATGTGTACAATAACTTTCACATGGGAAATGCGGCGGAAATTTGTGCTCGCGAAAT
>JALXCH010000549.1 GCA_026991005.1 Calditrichia bacterium
GAAGCCACGGTAAATTTCTTGCGATCCCGTTTGCTGCGGTTCAGGTATCCCGCAATGGTGCCCTCTGTTTGCTGAAAAGGATGCCACACCAGTGCCAGATAGTGCCGCTGGGCCTGTTTGCTGGCAAATTGCTGGCTTAAAGCATAATGGGCTTCATCCGTGCGAGCCACAACCAGCAAACCGGAAGTATTTTTATCCAGCCGGTGCACGATACCGGGACGCGTTTCACCACCCACACTGCTCAACCTTCCCACATGGTACAGCAATGCATGCACCAGCGTCCCTTCTTTTACCCCGGCACCGGGATGCACCACCATTCCTGGCGGTTTGTTTACCACCACAATATGTTCATCCACGTACAAAATTGGCAGGGGAATATTCTGGGGTTCCAGATGCAAAACTTCCGGCTCGGGGAATTGCACTTCCACCGTTTGCCCATCGGAAAGTTTTAAAGAAGGTTTAACCTCCCGTCCATCTACCCGCACCAGACCCTGCTCAATTAATTTCTGGAAGAAAGAACGGGAATATTCCGGATGCTTCTCGTGCAGGAAGCGATCCAGCCGAATGGGCTGGATGAGGGAATCAGTTTTGAGAATTATTGTTCGAGGTGGGGTCATTCACGGAATCCCCTGTTTCGGCTTTATGAAAAAAAGCCATCAGCAGCACGGTTAACATTCCTAAAAACACGGCCATATCTGCCACATTAAACACCGGCCAGCGCTGCATGGTGTAGCCTTCGAAACGGAAAATGAAGAACTTAAACGAAGGAAGGTTCATATCGAAAAAATCGAAATCCAGAAAATCCACGACATAGCCGTGGACAAAGCGATCGAACAGATTCCCCAGCGCACCACCCAGAATTGCGGCAAACGACAGGGTCATCCAGCGGTTATCGCGCAGGGCGAACAGGTAGTAAAAAATGATGACCACAGCAACCAACGAGAGCAGGGTGAAAAACACTTTGTTCTCCACCCGGACTCCAAAGGCAATGCCTGTATTTTCTACATAGGTGAGTCGAAAAAAATTGCCCAGCACGGGTATCGAATGAACCGGTTTCAGGTACACCCGTGCCAGATATTTTGTCAGTTGATCCAGAAATAAAACGACTACCACCACCGCTGTAATGAATCGGAACCGCCCTTTTTCGGTAAAAACGGTGGTCACCGCTTTCTCCGCGCTTCGGCCTGCTTACAGGGTACACAGATACGGGTGGTGGGTACGGCTTTTAGCCGCTCTTCGTCTATCTCTTTACCGCACACACGGCAAATTCCGTACTCCCCTAACTCGATGGCATGGAGCGAACGATCGATTTGCTGGAGGTATTTCTCCTCGCGGGAGAGAAACAGAAACGCCTTTTCGCGTTCCATGGCATCGGTTCCCTGGTCGGCCATATGGAAGGAATATCCGGAATTATTCCCTGCTTCCATGGGTGTTTCCAGAGCCAGCTCCCGCAGATGCTCGATGCGCTCCAGCACCTCTTTCCGTTTTTCCAGTAGCAAATCTTTAAAATATTGTAGTTTTTCTTCAGTCATTCTATTCTCCCGATTTTATTTTTTCGCTTTTTTTAACACGACTGGAAAAGATTCCCCCCTGATGGAAATTTCCTTCGAAATTTCGCCGGAGTCCAGGGAAAATGAAATATCCAATGCCAGAGTTTCAGACTTGATATATTCGGCCATTTCCCGGATGGCATTAGCGATTTTCTCCGGCGCCTGCACGGCGATCACGATCCGATCGGTTACCTCAAATCCCGCTTCCTTCCTCAAATTCTGCACCCGATTCACAAATTCCCGGGCAATTCCTTCACGTTCCAGTTCCGGGGTGATGGTGGTATCCAGAGCTACGGTAATGTGTCCTTCTCGAGCCACTTCCAGGGCGGGATTTTTCTTCTCTTCAAAGATTTCCACATCATCGGTGTAGATGGGTACCTCCTGCCCCTCCACCGAAATGTGCACCTCACCGCGTTCTTCCAGTTTCTGAACGGTCTCCTCATCCAGGGATGAAATAGCCGCCGCTGCAGTTTTCATCATCTTACCCAGACGCGGTCCCAGCTTTTTGAAATTCGGTTTCGCCTTTTTGGTGATTAAATCGCCCGCATTCTCAGTCACTTCCAGCGATTTAACATTGATTTCTTCCCGGATGATATCGGCCATCTCCCGGGCAGCCTGTCGGGTGGAAGCGCTGCGGGATGCCACAATAATGCGCGGCAGGGGTTGCCGCACTTTAATTTTGACTTCGTTGCGGATGGAACGCGCCAGGCTCACCACTTTTTGCGCCACTTCCATGCGATGCTCCAATGCCTCATCCCGGCGGCGAGCCATCTCCTCGCTAAACCGGGGATAATCTGTGAGATGCACCGACTCCGGCATATTCTCTGTCCGCAAATTGCGGTAAATGGCTTCGGCAGTAAAGGGAGCAAAGGGAGCTATGAGTTTCGCCACCGTAAAAAGCACCTCGTACAGCGTCTGGTAAGCAGAGAGTTTATCGTCGTTCATTTCCCCTTTCCAGAAACGCCGCCGGTTGCGCCGCACGTACCAGTTGGAGACATCATCCAGTACAAAATCGGCTATCAGGCGCGCCGCGCGGGTCATGTCGTAATCATCCATTAAATCGTTCACCTCTTTCACGCGCGAATAAAGGAGCGAAAGAATCCAGCGATCGATTTCCGGACGCTCCATAAACGGCACCTGAGGTGCCAGCGGATCGAAGCCATCAATATTGGCATAGAGTGCAAAGAAACTGTACGTGTTGAACAATGTATCGAAAAACTTCCGATAGACTTCAGCAATTCCCGCCGGATCGAACCGTTTGGGAACCCAGGGTGCACTGACGGTAATAAAGTACCAGCGTAAGGGGTCGGCCCCGTACTGGGAAATAATTTCTTCCGGCACCACGGCATTCCCGCGGCTCTTGCTCATTTTCTGGCCGTATTTATCCAGAATCAATTCATTCACCACGATATTTTTGAATGCCGGTTGGTTAAACAACATGGTGGAAATGGCCAGCAGGGAATAGAACCAGCCGCGGGTCTGATCGACACCCTCACAGATAAAATCCGCCGGGAAATTCTTGCGGAACGTTTCCTGATTTTCGAAAGGATAGTGCCACTGGGCGTAGGGCATGCTTCCGGAATCGAACCACACGTCAATGACTTCCGGTGTGCGGTGCATGGTGCTGCCGCATTTGGGGCAGGTGAGTGTCACTTGATCCACATACGGCTTGTGTAAATCGATATCCTCCGGCACATTGTGCCCTTTTTCCTTCAATTCGGCAATGCTGCCAATGGATTCCTGATGCCCGCACTTGTCGCATACCCAGATGTTCAGGGGAGTTCCCCAGTAGCGATCGCGGGAGAGCGCCCAATCCACATTATTTTTCAGCCACTCCCCGAAACGCCCTTCTCCCACTTCCGGCGGATGCCAGTTAATTTGCTGGTTGTTCTTCAGCATATCCTCTTTGAAGCGGGTCGTACGGATGTACCACGATTCCCGGGCGTAATACAACAGCGGCGAATCGCAGCGCCAGCAATGGGGATAGCTGTGTTCGTACAACTCTTTCTTGAATAACTGCCCCCGCTCTTTGAGCATCTTAATAATTTCCGGATCGGCATCTTTAACAAACATGCCCTTAAAATCCCGCACCACTTCTTCGAATTCACCACTCTGGTTCACCGGGCGCAGCAGCGGGAGCTGATATTTTTGTCCTACATTGTAGTCGTCCTCTCCAAATGCCGGGGCAATGTGCACAATTCCCGTTCCGTCCTCAGTGGTTACAAAATCCCCCAGCACCACGTAAAAGGCATCCTTCTCCACCGGCACATAGTCAAACAGCCGCTGGTAGCGTTTGCCCTCCAGTTCCTTGCCCCGGAAACGTTCCAGAACTTCAAATTCCCCTTCCAGCACCACATTGGCACGCGGTTCGGCCAGAATCAACTTTTCTCCCCGGTAATTCACTTTCAAATATTCCACATCGGGATGCACCGCCAGTGCCACGTTGGAAATCAGCGTCCAGGGCGTGGTGGTCCATACCAGGAAGTAAGTATCCGGTTCATCTTCCAATCGAAATTTCACATAAATGGAAGGGTCTTTCACCTCTTTGTATCCCTGCGACACTTCGTGGCTGGAAAGCGGTGTTTCGCAACGCGGGCAGTAGGGCAAAATCTTAAATCCCCGGTAAATTAAATCCCGGTCGTGAAGCTGCTTCAGAATCCACCAGACGGATTCGATGTAACTGTTGTGGAACGTGATGTAGGGATGTTCCAGGTCCAGCCAGTACCCGATGCGTCGGGTCAGGTTGTCCCATTCCTTTTTATAATGAAAAACGCTTTCTTTGCACTTTTCGTTGAATTTATCCACCCCATACTCTTCAATCTCTTCCTTCCCCTCGATGCCCAGCTCTTTTTCCACTTCAATTTCCACCGGCAGGCCATGGGTGTCCCAGCCCGCCTTGCGATTCACAAAAAATCCCTGCATGGTTTTGTAGCGGCATACCGTATCCTTTACGGTACGGCTCATCACATGATGAATCCCCGGACGACCATTGGCGGTGGGTGGTCCCTCGTAAAACACAAAATTAGGCGCCTCCCGGCGAATTTCCAGACTTTTCCGGAAAATATCCCGGGAATCCCAGAAGTCCAGAATCTCCTCTTCCAGTCGGGTCAGATTCACTTTTCCATTGTATTCTTTGAATTTCATCATCACTTCCTCTGCTCTACTTTCTCAACAGGTAACTGATTAAAAAGAGCAACAAATTTAATAAAATTAGGGTGGTAATGGGAAAGTAAAAAGTAAAATTTTTTCTTTGAATGATAATATCCCCCGGAAGACGCCCCAGGTAGGGTATTTTGGGTCCAAACATCAGGATGAGGCCGAGAATAAAAAAGATAGCGCCAATAAACATGAGCAGTTTGGCAAAGGGTTGAAAGGAAAAGTGCTCCATTTCGCTTACAACCTCTCAATTACCTTTTCCATCAACCGGGTCAAACGTGGCTGCGCTTCGTTAGCGGTACGAATAATATCCTCCACGTTTGCCGGTTGGAGAGCATCGGGGAAGCATTCGTCGGTAATTACCGACACACCGAACACTTCCATTCCCATGTGCCGTGCTACAATCACCTCCGGCACGGTGGACATCCCCACCACATCGGCACCAATTCCCCTTAAAAAGCGGTATTCGGCGCGGGTTTCCAGATTGGGACCTGCTACAGCCACGTAAACACCTTTTTGCACTTTAATCTTTTCTTCCAGTGCCACCTCTTCGGCGATGGCAATTAAACGCTGGCTGTACGGTTCGCTCATATCCGGAAAGCGGGGGCCCAGTTCATCATCGTTAGGGCCAATGAGGGGATTATCCCCCAGCAGATTGATGTGGTCGTCCATAATCATCAAATCGCCCTTGCGGAAGAGGGGATTCATTCCCCCGGCAGCGTTGGAAATCACCAGATACTGCACTCCCATAAACTTCATTACGCGGATGGGGAAGGTGATTTGCTTCATGGAATAGCCTTCGTAATAATGAAACCGTCCCTGCATGGCCATCACCGTTTTCCCGGCCAGACGCCCGAAAATCAGCTTCCCGGCGTGGGTCTCCACCGTAGAAACCGGGAAATGAGGGATGTCTGCGTAGGAGAGTTCCACCTCTTTTTCGATATGGGTGGCCAGATCGCCCAATCCCGTACCCAGCACAATGCCCACTTCCGGGCGGAGGCTGGTATGTTTGCGCAAATACGCCACAGCTTCTTCAATTTGTTTCCGTAATTCGCTCATGGCTCCTCTTGTGTTTCATTCACTTCCCTGCTAATCTGGTAATTTACGCATTCCAGAATCCAAATCTCTATTTCATTTTCAAATGAATTTCTATTTTGTCTCTTTTTTCTGTTCCAGCTCTTTTTTCAATTTTTCCCGCTCTTTCTTAAGCTGCTCCACCCTTTTCTTTTCTTCTTCAATAATCCGCTGAGCTTCTCGCTCCACCCGAATGCGCTCGATGGCTTCCCGGCGGTCTTTTTCCTTACCGCGATAGGCAAAATAGATGCTGCCTGCAACCGCACCGGCACCGGCAACGAAATAGGGCGGGATTCCACCCACATCCGCATACCAGAATGGCAGCGCCACCACCAATCCGGCAGCTCCACCCAACACCGCACCTCCCAGCGCATAACCCCAGGTGTTGTAGCTCTTTTTATTTTTTTGAATTTCCGCCTCGCTGATGGGATAAGCCTGGTAGTCGAACACCTGGTCGGTAGGTTCCACACGCACCACATCTCGCACTGCAATCTGGTGTTCCTGATGATCTGCCCCGGAAATATAGGTAATGGTATTAGCATCGCGATTTTTAATCACCACCGTCTCGCTGGTACCATCGCGTTTAACCAGCTTAACCGCCTGCTCTTTCTGCAGTGTACCTACCGTTAATTCCTGGTGCGATGCACACCCCCAGAGAAGTACAAACACCAACAACAAAATACCCCGGTTCCAGATTTTCTGTTTCATTGCATCCCTCTCTATTTTTTATCCCGTTTTTTCTCCAGATTCTGAATCAATTCATCAATTTGAATGCCCCGCTTGAAGAACTCGTTGATGTCTTCATCTTCCATCTTCTTTTTGGGCTGTTTCTTCTCTACTTGCTCTTCATCGGTGGTCTGCTGGGAAACCTGAAACTCTTCTTCCTCAACTTCCTCTTCCGCTTCCACTTCCGAGGCAAATTCTTCTGTAACGGGAAGTTCTTCTTTCACTTCTTCTTCCAGTTCAATGGCAGCTTGTTCTTCTTCACTGTCGGGGGATTCCTCCTCGACCACTTTTTGTTTTTCCACCCAATTTTTTAAAGAAGCCTTCTTGCGCTTTCGTGCTTTCTCTACATACACATGGGCTTCTTCGGGAATAGCATCATCCATTTCCAGCACGGAGAGCAATTCGATTTGAGACACCAGAATTTGCCGCAGCCTGTTGATGAAAGATTCCTTCTGAGTGCGCAGTAAATTCACCTCGTCGCGCATCTGGCGCGCCTGCTTGCGAGCGGTTTCCACGATTTCCAGTGCTTTCAGTTCCGCTTCTTTAATGATTAAATCGGCCTGCCGCCTGCTGTGCTCCTCGGATTGTTTCTTTACCTCCTGCACATTGAGCAGGGTTTCGCGCAGATTCTTTTCCGTTTCCTGGTAATCCTTCAGTTTGGTTTCCAGTTCCACCACCCGGCGATTTAGCCGCTTGCTCTCTTCCTGAAGCGTCTCAAATTCTTCTGCTACCATATCCAGAAACGTTTGCACTTCAATCGGATCATATCCCCGGAGCGTCTTTTTAAACTCCTGTTTACGAATATCCAATGGTGTTAACTTCACGATACGACCTCATATTTTTAAAAGTTTGAGAGACCTGAAAAATTAACCGTAAACTGTGCATGACGCAAGGAGAATAGGGGATTGTAGCTACTTCTAACTCTATCTCTCCTAAAAATTCATTCCCGAGAAAGAATGAAATTTTGCCTCCGGGCGTTTTACACCTAACTGGTCTCTTTCCGGTTCGATGATTTTGCGTTTAATAGAACCTGAGTACAATTCTCCGTCCAGGTTAGCGTCTGGGACCAAAGATAGCGGTACCGATGCGCACCATGGTGGAGCCCTCTTCAATGGCCCACTCAAAATCGGAAGACATTCCCATGGAGAGAATATCCATGGACACACCGGGAATGTGCTGGCTGCGGATTTGTTCCGCCAGATTGCGCAGGGTTACAAAGCAGCGGCGCACCGCCTTTTCGTCCCGGCTGAATAACCCGATAGTCATCAAACCCTGCACCCGGAGGTGCGGTAGTTCCGAGATTTGCGCCATCAACTCCAGGGTTTCTTCGGGCTGGCAACCGCTTTTGGTTACTTCGCCGCTGGTATTCACCTCTACCAGCACCGGCATCACTTTATTTTCCTTCTGGCAGCGCTTCTCGATCTCCTGCGCCAGCGGCAGGCGATCCACAGACTGAATCATCTGAAATAACCGCACGGCATATTTAACCTTGTTCGTTTGCAGCACCCCAATCATATGCCAGGTTACAGGGAGTACCTCCGGCTGTTTCTGCCGGGCTTCCTGCACCCGATTTTCTCCAATGATCCGAACCCCGGCACGAATGGCCTGATTAATCACTTCCGCCGGTACCGTTTTGGTTACCGCAACCAGAGTAATTTCCTCCGCACTCCGCCCGGAACGTTCTGCTGCCCGAGCAATTCGTTCCTGCACGCGCTGTAAATTTTCCTGGATCCAGTCCATACTCGAACTCCCCAATGCCGCACTTCGGGAAAACTATTTCTGTCCTGCCTGCGGCGGTTGAAAACCAAACGGTTTGCCGCTTTCGGTCATCCCGTGTAATTTAATCTCGCCGTACTGGGATTCGTATTTGCGAATGTTATCTTCCAGCGCTTTGAGCAGCCCTTTGGCGTGCTGGGGAGTCATGATTATTCGGGCATACACCCGGGTTTTGGGAACTCCGGGAAGAATGCGGGTAAAATCAATCACAAATTCCGCGGGAGAGTGGGTAATGAGTGCCAGATTAGAATAAATCCCTTCCGCTTGCTCTGGCGGTAACTCAATATTAATTTGATGCTGTTGCGGTGGTACCGGATTTTTGGGTTCCATTTTTTTCCTTAAATACGTTTTTTACTTGTACTTTAAGCATTTAATTTACCATAAAGAAGTAGATAAGTCAAGAAAACTCTAATATATTGAGCGGATTAGGCGTAAGGTATGCCTCAGATTCCGGAACATATTATCGATCGCGTGCGCGATTCTGTGGATATTGTGGATGTGATTTCCCGCTACGTAAATCTGAAAAAATCGGGGCGGAATTATAAGGGATTATGTCCCTTTCACACCGAGAAAACACCTTCGTTTAATGTGAATCCGGATAGGCAAATTTTCCACTGCTTCGGGTGCCATGTGGGAGGGAATGTGTTTACCTTTTTGATGAAATACGAAAAAATTTCCTTTACCGAGGCAGTGCGGAAACTGGCCGAAGAAGCAGGGATTGAAATTCCCCGGCAGCGCATGCGAACCCAGCTCAGTGAATACGACCGCATGTACCGCGCCAATCAGTTTGCCGCCGATTTTTACCAGAAGCTGCTTCAGGCACACCGGGAGCAGATTTTTCCCTATTTAAAAGAACGCGGTTTGAGCGAAGAAACGATACGGGGATTTAAACTGGGTTTCGTGCCAGAAGCGTGGGATAGTTTGCAAAAGGAAATTGAGCGGAAGAATATGGATATGGTTCTCTTCCGCAAATTGGGACTCATCCTGCAAAGCGAAAAGGATCCTTCGCGTTTGTACGACCGCTTCCGAAACCGGCTCATGTTCCCCATTCACAATCTTTCGGGGAAAATTGTGGCTTTTGGGGGCCGCACCATGTCCGACGACCCCGAAATTCCCAAGTACATCAATTCTCCGGAATCTCCCATTTACAAAAAGAGCGAGATTCTCTACGGACTCTTTTACGCCAAGGAATGGATTCGGCAGGAAAGATATGCCATTTTTGTGGAAGGGTACATGGACTTCCTGCAGCTTTTCCAGAACGGGATAAAAAATGTGGTGGCTACCAGTGGTACCGCGCTAACCGAGGAGCATGCCCGGCTGGTACGGCGCTACACTCAGGATGTGGTATTGTGTTACGATGCCGATACCGCAGGCATCAATGCGGCTCTGCGCGGGGGACAGGTGCTCTTCCAGAACAATCTCAACGTGCGGGTACTCATCCTCCCGGAAGGCGAAGACCCCGATAGTTTTGTACGCAGCAAAGGCGCTTCCCAATTTTATGCCTTGATGAAACAAGCGCGGGATTATTTCCGGTTTAAAATGGACTACCTCAACGCTCACATGGACGCCGATGATGTCAACCAGCGCACCCGGGTGGTGAACGAATTGCTGGACACCCTGGTACCCCACCCCGATCCCTTGAAGCAAAATTTCTATGTGAATCAACTGGCCGAAGCATTCGGCATTCAGGAGACCACGCTGTTAAACGAAATAAAAAAGCGGCAGAAACAGCTGGCCCGGCGGGAGAAAATGCGGCTGGAACATCAACAGGTCTCCCAACGCGTATTGGAAAGCCGCATCAGTGGTCTAACCGGTGCCTGGAGCGCCGAACGGGATTTAATCATTCTCCTCTACATTTATTTCGACAAGATGAAAAGTTTTATCTTCGACGCTCTGGAACCGGAAGATTTTTTGAATGAAGGATTTCGGAAGATGTTTGTTTATATGCGGGATAATCAGAGCGGGGACATTGAGACGGTATTTCAGGAAGCTCTGGCCACGGAAGCCGATGAGATTACAGTAAGTCAGATCACCGAGCATTTGTTTAACGAAATTGCAGATCCGGAACGCTATTTAAACGATTGCATCAGGAAAATTAAAGTGGCACGCCACCAGGCTCGAATAAATGAGCTTCGGCAACAGCTAAAAGAATTGCCCCCGGACAATCCCCAACAGATGGAAATTCTCCGGGAAATCTCCCACCTGTCGCGCCAAATCTCGAGCATTCAGAAAATACTTTCCCCCTGAACTTTCGCAGAAGCATCTGTTCCCCACCCGGTGGGAACTATGGTATTTTTCATTGGGTCATCGGAAAAATCCCTGTTCATTTCCTATTTTAGCTTGCAATAAGCATTCGAATTCGTCCGAAAAAACAAAACGTTCCTTCACTGGCAAATTGGATTTCCCTACCAGAATAAAAATTTTCCAAATTTTACAGCGAAAATTCGTGTGACTTCAATCACCGGGTGGAAACGAAAAGCAACTAATTTCCTATGAAATTAAATGCAGGATACACTATGGAAAGGCGTATGGAACATCAGATCAGGGATGAGCAAAAAACCGAGCATGCACCACGTTACGATATCATCGTTATTGATGACAATTACGAACAGGCCAATATCATAAAATTATTGGTCGAAGAATACGGATTTCGTGCCCGATTTGTTACCGACAGCCACAAGGCGTTCGAAGTTGTGAAAACGGAAAAACCGCGCTTAATTATTCTGGATTTAATGATGCCGGAAATCGACGGATTGCGTCTCTGCAAAATGATTAAAGAACATCCGGAAACGGCTAATACGCGCATCATCATCTATTCGGGCAAAATGTACGAGTCGGATCGTCGCAAAGCGCTGGCGCTGGGGGCGGATCTTTTCCTGACGAAACCCACACGCTCTTACATTCTTCTGGATGCGATAAAAAATTTGCTGTTGCCAACCACCGATGAGCTCATTTCAAATTAAATTCTGGGGAGTCCGGGGTTCTATCCCCACCCCCGGTCCTCGAACTATCCGTTACGGGGGGAACACTCCCTGTGTGGAAGTGCAATTTACCGAGGGACCGCTGTTCATTCTGGATGCGGGCAGCGGCATCCGCGATCTGGGCAACCATCTGCTCCAGCGCCAGGAACCTGTGGAAGCGTTTATCTTCATCAGCCATTTCCACTGGGATCACATTCAGGGACTCCCTTTTTTCCGCCCTGCTTACAAACCGGGTAACCGTTTTACCATCCTGGGCAGCGACGATGCAGCCATGGCACTGGATCAAATCATTGCTTTTCAGATGAATCCCACCTACTTCCCGGTAGCCATCCAGGACATGCAGGCGGAGATTCACTTCCGCTCACTTCGCGAAGAATCGTTCCAGCTGCAGGGAGTGCAAGTCGAAACCATTTATTTGAATCATCCGGGATACACGCTGGGATACCGATTTACTTACCGGGGGAAAAGCCTGGTTTATTTTAGCGATAACGAACCATTTCAAACCCATTTATCCCGCACATCCGAGGAAAAAGTACCGAAAGAGAACAATCTCCGTCGGGATAGGGTGGAAGACCTTTTCGATAATTTCGTGGAAAATAAAAACGAGCAATTTGTGGCATTCTGCCGGGGAGCAGA
>JALXCH010000550.1 GCA_026991005.1 Calditrichia bacterium
AGTGCGTTATGCCCCCAGTGGAAACGCCGTGGCTAATTTCAGTTTGGCAACGAACTATTCCTACAAAGACCGGGATGGAAATTTACAGGAAACGACTTCCTGGCATCGCATTGTTGCCTGGACGCGCTTGGCGGAATTTGCCAAACAGTATTTGCACAAAGGAATGCGGGTTTACGTGGAAGGCCGCATCCAGTATCGAGAATGGCAGGATCAAAACGGGGTAAAACGGAATACCACGGAAATTATTGCTAACGATATTCAGATGCTGGATTCTCCGGTGACCCGCGAAGAGCCACCGACACCTTTAGGTCCCGAACCCGGGGATTCTTTAGAGGGCGATGAGGTTCCAGACGAAGATGTACCGTTTTAGAAATCCGGGATAATTCCGTGCCTTTGTGGCGTTATCTTTATAAACGAGTTAATCTTGAGTCTAAAAATGAATCGGTTCTTTTTCTATTTAGGGATTTTAATAATACCGCTGATGTTATGGGCGCAATACGAAGATCCGGTACCACCTCAGCATGGCACGGAATACGGACTGGGGTTTACTCTGGCAATGGGCGGATTTGGTTTGGGTGGATACTACCGACTGGCTCTTCCTGCGTTTAGCGGATTAGGAGTTAGTGCCGATTTTTACATGATGCGTGATGATAAAGAATACGAAATTTACGATCCGTATTACAACTACTACTATCAACTCAATAAGGTTAATCGCCTGTTTTTTATCCCACTTCATATAGAATATAAAAAACGGTTTTTTGCCAACGATATAGAGGACAACTTTCGTCCTTTTCTGGTTGCCGGTGGTGGAGGCGTTTTGGGGATGAATTTTCCCCGAAAAACCCAGGTGGAAGGCGGCGACTATCCTCGAAAGAATGAGTTCCGTTTCACGGTGGATTTTTTTGTGGGTGTGGGTGTGGATATCACCACAAACGAGAATTACTATTTTTCCATTCGCCCTCAAATTCGATTCGTACAATTTCCTCAAAGTATTGCCGGCGAGAGAAACCATTCCACCTTTGAAATCCGCCTGGAATTGGGCAAAAGAGTACTCACTCAAAAGTAATCGGGGGGAAATCTATGGGACCGTTTTACAAGGGATTATTAAAATCAGCAGGTAGTAGTCGGTTCTACAAGAATTTTTTATTAGCTCGAAGAAGCGTCCTTAACTTCTGGTATTTACATCATAACAAAATACTCAAGCATGCGGGTTTCGGTGGAAAACAGCACGCCTTTGAACGGGGACACGTAGCGTGGAATCGAAAAGGTCGGTGGTAATTTGAAGGTAAAAATCCATGACAAAAAAGCGCCTCTCGGGGCGCTTTTTTGGTTTTCGAGGAGAAGTGCCTTAAAATTTGAAAATCTGAAAAATTCCTTTTTTACTCTCTTTTTTCTTCTCTTCGCAAATTTTATTTACAATCGAGTCGTCAATATGGGATTGGAGCAAAAGGGCGCGCAGTTCGTCTAACGATAAGTTCCGATTGTTCAGATATATCTCCCGGGCTTTTTTGTAATCGTTTTCAATTTTAGCTTCCTGAATGGAATCTCTTTTTAGGCTATATTGATGAATCACTTCCTCCGTTTTTTGAATGTATTCGGCCAGTAACCGGGAATCCACTCGATCGTCCTGGATTACCTGAAGCCGTTTCAAACGCCTTTCGGCAGCATCCCGAAAAGCATTTGCCTTGTCCAGTAACCGTTGGGTCATGTAAAAGGCGTTCTCATAATCCTGGAGCTTTAAGTAGAAATGAATGACGTATTTGAACACCTGAAACAACTTCAGCTTTTTGTCTTCCAGAATCTTATTCCGAATTATGTCCTGATATGCCTCGATGGCGCTTCGAATAACAGCTTGTTTGTCCAGGGGGATAGTGGGCCAGTATGTTGTAACCTGCTGCAGAAACTCAATATATGAACCGTATTCATGGAACGGGGTGCTCAATTGGTCACCGGATTCCGAAGAAACAATTTTTCGCATTTCCGAACCGATTTTGTCGTACTCGTTCAGGCGCATTAAAATATCGTCCATGTGCTGGATCATTGTTTTGTAAAGCTGCCCCAGTTGTTCTTCAAAATTAATCCACCCGCTTAAACCCTGTTCTTTTTCTAAGCGAATTTGCTTATCCAACCACTGGTGGAGCTCCTCCAGGCTGGCCAATCCGTTCACGAAGTTAGACTGGATCAATTTATAATATTCCAGATATTCTTCGACCAGGTTGGTTCGATCATTAGGTTTCGTTGGACTTTCGGCCGCCTGAAACATCCAGTACAGGCGGTGATAAAACCGGGCGATCTTCAGAAAGTCCGCTTCGTGTTCCCCAATAAATTGCTGGATGTAAATAGCCAGATAATGGAGAGAGACCTGAGAAAGAAAATCGGTGTAGGGGTAACGAATGTACCGGGATAAATGATTGATCACCGGGTCTTCCTGGTACAGACTTCGGTACCGTTTTATGAGATATTTCTGCCGTAATGTGAGTTCCTGGGGAGGTTTCAAGAAGGTGCTTTTTTCTTCGGTAAATTTGCAGTGTACACAATGCCAGAAAAAGTATTGGTGAAGATTGTAACGTGAATATTCCGGTTTCACCCAATAATATTTACTTATGAATCCATCTTCTTCTCGCCTCTCTATTACAAAAGTGCGATCTTTTAAAAATATGTGTAAGGATTCCTCACCACAAACCGGACATTTGACCTTTTTTTCGATGAAAGGAGTTAAGTTCTCCTGGGAATCCTTCTGGTGTTTGGAGGCTGTATCCATGTTTATGCTCCAATTAATCGCCGTTATCGGAGGCGACCGATTCTGAAAAAATTTTTCTTTTTATGACTTGTAAAGTAAAATTCTCAAGTGTCCTTGGTCTTTGTTCCGATTTCCGCATTAGCATAATTTTTTTATTTTTAATCATTTATCGCCCCTTTTTAGGATACTATGTTATATAATCGACTTACCGGGTGCTTCTTTAGAGAGAGAATTTCTCTTGATGTGAGGGCTTAGGATTCCAGCAGTTGAGATAATTCGGAAAATATTCAAAAAAAGTAAAAAATCTATTTTCTTGACATAAAATGTTTCCCGATGTAATTTTTCCCACAAATTTAATGTTGAGGGAACAACAGGTGGATGTACAGATCCTTTCGTCTCTGATAACTTTAGGTGGTTTAGGGCTTATTTTTGGTGCTGTGCTGGCGTTTGCATCGAAAGTTTTTTATGTGGAAAAAGATCCCCGCATTGAAGAAATAGACGCCATTTTACCCCAGGCCAATTGTGGTGGATGTGGATATCCGGGGTGTGCCAACTATGCGGAGGCCGTGGTTAAAGAGGGTGCACCCATCAATTTGTGTGCTCCAGGTGGGGAAGAAGTGGTGGCTAAAATTAGCGAGATTCTGGGGGTGGAGGCGGAAGAGGTGGAGCCGCAGGTGGCGGTGGTACGCTGCCAGGGAGCACATGGAATTGCTAAAGATAAATTTGAATATCAGGGAATTGAAGATTGCAATGCAGCAGTTCTGGTGCAGGGGGGACACAAGGCCTGTGTGTACGGATGCCTGGGATTTGGTTCCTGTGTAAAGGCATGTCCCTTCGACGCCATGAAAATGCAGGACAATGGTTTACCTTATGTGTTTGAAGATAAATGTACCGG
>JALXCH010000551.1 GCA_026991005.1 Calditrichia bacterium
TTCCCCTACCAGAATCCGGTGGGGCTCATTGTACGTATTCATGGGCAGAAGTTTAAAGTAATTGGCGTTTTTAAGAAAATGGGGACTTCGACATTCGGAGCGAGCAAGGATAATCGGGTGGTTATTCCCATTACTACCTGGCAGGATATTTTTGGCAAGAATTATTCGGTGAATATTACGGTGATGGCAAAAAGTCCCGAACTTTTTCAGAAAGCCCAGGATGAAGTGATTGGCGTTTTGCGGAAGATTCGTAAAGTGCCTCCCGGGGAAGAGAACGATTTCGACATCTTTTACAACCAGAGTTTGATTGATTCTTTTAACAGCGTGGCGCGATATATCCAGTTAGGCGGGATTCTCATCGGAATTGTGTCGCTGGTGGTGGGCGGCATTGGGGTCATGAACATCATGCTGGTGTCGGTGACCGAACGCACCCGGGAAATTGGCATCCGTAAAGCGGTGGGCGCACGCCGTTCCCACATTTTAATGCAATTTTTACTGGAGGCAGTGAGCCTGTGTCTGGTAGGTGGAGTGCTGGGTTTTGGCGCGGGAGTTGGTCTGGCGGCTCTCATTTCCCTCTCGGTGCATCTGCCCATGTCCGTTCCCCTCTGGTCGGTAGTAGCAGCGGTGGTAACCACTACGGTCATCGGTATTTTTGCGGGACTGTACCCTGCTTACAAAGCAGCGGCATTGAATGTGGTGGATGCGCTGCGGTATGAATAACATTCCCGGCCGGGGATAAATATCCTGGCCACTTCACAGCGGGAGAGGTGAGAGGAGCGGATAGAAAGAAAACCGATGATAAAAACCTTCTTTGTTCCTTAGAGATTTGGTGGGGAACACCTCTGAACATTTACTAAAACAGGAAAGGTGAAACATTCTGTGAAGACCTCCGGGAAACATCCGACAGCGGAAATCATTTACGGCCGAAATGCGGTGCTGGAAGTGCTCAAAAGCGGGCGGGCAGTGGAAAAAGTATACATCCAGAGCGGTGCCAGCGGAGAAGTAATCCCTTCCATTTATCGATTGGCCCGGAAGCGCCGCACCCCCATCGTCCAGGCCACCCGGACCAAACTGACTCAGCTGGTTGGTAGCGGCAAACATCAGGGAGTGGTCGCTCTCATTTCCCCTATCGACAATGTGTCCCTGGAAACCCTGCTGGACACGGTGCGAGCCCAGGGAGAACCGGCCACGCTACTGGTGCTGGACCGCATCCAGGATCCGCACAATCTGGGAGCCATCATCCGCTCGGCAGAAGTGTTTGGTGCCAAAGGCATTATTCTTCCCTCGCGGGACACGGCTCCAATTAGCGAGACGGTGGTTAAAGCTTCTGCCGGTGCCATCTTTTATCTACCGATTTGTAAAGTTACCAACCTGGTACAGGCGGTGCGGCAACTGAAAGAAGCAGGTTTCTGGGTGTACGCTTCTTCATCCCACGCCGAAAAGAGCATTCGGGAGGTTTCGTTTGCTGCGGCTTCAGTCATTATCGTGGGTAGCGAAGGGAAAGGGATTCGGCCACTTTTGCTCAAAGAATGCGACGAGCAATTTCGTATTCCTCAAGCAGGGCACACCGAATCACTCAACGCTTCGGTAGCCGCCGGGATCATCCTTTATGAATTGTTTTTCCAAAAGAAAAAATAAGTAATTATCTCCCCCGGAGCCTAAATTGACCCACATCACAAAAGTTTGATTCCGTTTTTTTTAAATAATTAAAAATTTCCTGGAGGGGTTCAATGTTAAGCCTGAAAAGTAAATTATTACTAGCCGGTTTTTTAATATTGTTTATGCTTATGGTATTTTTACTTCCCCATTTTCTTTTTAATTTTTAAACAATAAACAAAATTGCATATTGATCGAATTCACACACGAACAATCAAAAGAAAGCATTAAAAAACGCGGATTATCAGAACATTAAAAAAATTGTGCATGTGAGAAATTGCTCAAACAACTTCCTTGAATTTAAGTAAAAGACCTTTCAAAAATTCTCTTCACCCAAATTCCATCTTCGTTCTATTCAATTTCAAATTTATTCATCCAAAAAACCCGAAATTTGGACAATTTTTAATTTAACATCTAAATAATTCAAAGCGATTTTCCTTTCTTTAGAATCCTGACTTTTGCAAGAATTAACCATCCTGGGGATTAATTCTACCACGAAGTAATATTTTACTTGATATTTGAAAAATTCATTTGTAAGATATAAGCATATATCTGCTCTATTATATTGTTTAGCTAAAAGTTTTTGATAATTTTCTTCAAAAGCTTAAACATTTAAAAATAATCGCCTGATTTTTGCAGATCAATTCTCCAATCGTAATGTCCATTCAAAAAAGAAAAACTCACCCAAACAATGAGACCTTTTTTAGTTTAATAACCATTCTTATAAAATCAGAACTTATTTGCTTAAAACAAATTACCCATTTTAAAAATCTATCGGTCTAACTTAATCATTAAGAACTAAATTTTGGAGGAAACTATGCAATATCGTTTACTTCCAATGATACTGATGCTGGTTTTTTTGTTTAACCTATCGTACGAGCAAACGGAGACCCAGAGGACAAAATTGCGCGATTTTGCTACCCGTAAGTCACAAGAATGGCGGGCAGCGCGTTTACAGGCGGAGGAATTTGCCCGAAAGAACAACCTTCCCATTCGAGAGGAATTGCCCAACGGAGTTGTGATTGAACTTCAGCGAATAGAAAACGGGATTCCCATTTATTATATGACAGAAAACGCCGATGCCGCCCGGACAACCCGCGCCGTAGCCCTATACCCGGGAGCTGAATTAGGATTATCCCTCACCGGAAATGGATTTAACCAGGTAGGGGTATGGGATGGAGGCGCCGTGCGGACAACTCACCAGGAATTTGGCGGACGGGTAACTCAGGAAGACGGTGCCACATCACTATCCAACCATGGGACGCATGTTGCTGGTACGATGGTGGCATCGGGTGTAGAGGCACAGGCCCGCGGCATGGCCTATGAGGCAAATTTAAAAGCCTACGATTGGAACAATGACGAATCGGAGATGGCTTCGGCTGCCGCAGATGGTCTAAAAATTTCAAACCACAGTTACGGGCTCACAACCGGCTGGTCAACGTACAATCAACATCCCAATTGGGTGGGAGATGTCAGTATTGACCAGAATGAATCTTATTATTTTGGTTTTTACGATAGCCATGCTCAGGATTTCGACCAGATTGCCTACGATGCTCCCTACTACCTCATCGTAAAATCTGCGGGAAACGACCGAAACGACACCGCTCCCGCTCCCGGCACGGAACATTATCATAACTTCGATATATCGACTCTTTACACCGATACCCATTACGACGATGGTTGGGACCAGGGTGGATACGATGTATTGCGTGCGGTTGCTGTGGCTAAAAATGTTCTGGTTGTCGGGGCTGTAAAAGATGTAACCTCTTATTCCGGGCCAGAAAGCGTCAAAATGACCAGTTTCAGTAGCTGGGGGCCTACGGATGATGGCCGGATTAAACCGGACATTACAGCAAATGGTTATTATTTATATTCTACACTCGCCGATGCAGACGATTCCTACGGAGAAATGAGCGGAAC
The DNA here is from genome assembly GCA_026991005.1 of Calditrichia bacterium. The sequence goes on from JALXCH010000551.1 coordinate 3,577, forward strand.
ATCGATGGCTTCTCCCAACGCGGCCGGAACCCTGGTGCTGCTCCAGCAACATTATCAT
>JALXCH010000552.1 GCA_026991005.1 Calditrichia bacterium
AAGTATAATGACTCTGGATTTTGGACATCCCTTTTACCACTTCCAGCGGTGCCGCCGCGTAACCAATGCGCCAACCGGTCATGGCATACGCTTTGGAAAACCCATTGATTACAATCGTTCGTTCCTGCAGGTTAAAATAGCGGGCAATGCTTACGTGCTGGCCGTTATCGTAAATGAGCTTTTCGTAAATTTCGTCTGAAATAATCCAGAGGGAATAGCGCGCCAGCACTTCGGCCAGTTGTTCCACCTCCCGGGGTGTGTACACCACTCCCGTGGGATTGTTGGGGCTATTGAGAATAATGGCTCTGGTGCGCTCGGTAATGTGCGATTCCAGCCGTTCGGGGGTTAGCTTGAAGTCCGTATCCATTGTCGAAACAATTACCGGAACTCCCCCGGCCATTTTAATCTGCTCCGGGTAACTTACCCAGTAAGGCAAAGGGAGAATCACTTCATCACCCTCATTAATCAGGGCAAGCAGCGCATTCATAATGGATTGTTTGGCTCCGTTAGACACGATGATCTGGTCGGGAGAATAACTGAGCTGATTATCCTGCATCAATTTCCGGGAGATTGCCTTACGCAGGGAACGAATCCCGGCATTTTCGGTGTAATGCGTATAACCGTTTTCAATCGCCCGAATTGCTGCCTGAGCAATAAATTCCGGAGTTGGGAAATCCGGTTCACCGGCCGTTAAATCCACCACATCCACTCCCTGATTTTTCAGGTGAATCGCCTTCTCTTTAACCTGCAGAGTTTTCGAAGCTTCTATCCGCGATAACCGCTGTGCTAAAGTCATGCAATTTTCTCCGTCACTTTATTCACCAATGTAAAAACGGACAAAGGCAGATGTGACATCTGCCTTTGCTTCGGGAAATACTTTTTACGCTGTTATGACAAAATGCTACAGATGGCAGCCACATTCACGATATCGTCCACGCTGCAGCCGCGGGAGAGGTCGTTGTATGGTTTGGCCAATCCTTGAATGACCGGCCCAATGGCTTCGGCTCCGGCCAGACGCTGCACCATTTTGTACCCGATATTTCCGGCGTTAAGATCCGGGAAGATGAACACATTGGCCTTGCCTGCGACGGGCGAACCCGGAGCTTTGCGCTGCCCCACGGATTCCACATAAGCGGCGTCAAACTGCAATTCACCATCCACAGCCAGTTCCGGTACCGTTTTTTGCACGATTTGGGTCGCTTCCACTACTTTATCCACCATTGGGTGTTTGGCGCTCCCTTTGGTCGAAAAACTGAGCATTGCCACCCGGGGTTCGCTCCCCACCAATTTGCGGTGGGTTTCGGCAGAACTGATGGCAATGCTGGCCAGTTGCCCGGGATCGGGATCGGGAATCACCGCACAGTCTGCAAAGGTGAGGATTTCGCCTTTGGGGAGTACCATAATGAAGGAACTGGACACGATATTCACATTCGGCGCCAGCCCAACTATCTGGATGGCGGCACGCAGCACATCGCCCGTGGTGTTGACCGATCCGGCCACGGCACCATCGCCACGACCTTCCCGTACCATCATGGCGCCGAAATAAAGGGGATTGGCCATCACTTCCCGGGCTTTCTCGGGGGTCATCCCCTTGTGCTTACGAAGCTCGTAATATTTTTGGGCGTACGCCTCAAACTCCGGTTGCGTAACAGGATCGAGAATTTCCACCCCGGCTAAATCCACCTGAATTTTTTGAGCAATATCCTGAATTTCTTTCTCGTTTCCCAGCAAAACGGGACGGGCAATTCCTTCCTGTACCAAAATCCCGGCAGCGCGAATCACCCGTTCTTCCGTACCTTCGGGCAGAATAATGGTTTTACCTCGCTCCTTGGCCTGATTCCGAAACTTTTGAATAATATCCATGTGTCCCTCCTCAGTTTGTGAATCAAAACTCGAAGAGGAAATTTAACAAATATTCTTAATTTTTCCACAAAAAATAAATAATATTTTTTCCAGGTTTCATAAATTCCCTATACCCCGATTAAAGATGGTTCCACCATATCTCCTTCAGTTTAAATGCTATGTACAATCGAAACCTGAGGAGGATATTCATGGAAAATAGCAATCAAAAACTTTTAATATCAGTTCAAATCTTCTTCTCCGGATTGGTACACTCGAGCACTTAACATCCAGACGGGTCATATCAAACTAATAAGGAAGAAATTCTGTTAATACATTACCTTTCATGTTCTCACCTATCTTTCAGGATTTTAAAGAAGAGAAGAAAACCGCACCCGGGCTGAATGTAAGCACTTCTATTAAGATTGCAGCAATATTTATGACGGGGACTGCTCACCGAAACGTACTGGCAGGTTTGCCCGGTTAAAATTCACATGAGAGAATTGTGTCTGAATCCGGATATAAAAATTCCCCTCACCAAAGATCATCACTCTCTGGAAAGGGGATTTTTTTCGGTTTTTTTGAAAGGATAAACTCGTCTGAAACACCAATTCTCGCGCCAGGGGGGAAATTGAACATTGGAGCGGAAAAATTCCGGTTCCGGAGAACTAATCCTCCATCGACCACCCTTCGGTGAGCAAATACCAGTTATTGGGATTTTCCAGATATTGCAGGGTGTTGTCTAATATCTCCATGTGTTCCCGTTCCATTTCCCGTAAAAAGGCGTAAAAGCGGCGGGCTTTGGGATCGTCCGTTTCGTTGTACAATTTATCGTACAAATCCGTACCATCCTTTTCGAATTGAGCGGCTTTACGGTAAATTTCCACATCCTTGTCCGAGAACACCAGCTCTCCAATTTTAGCTTTTTCCAGCGCATCGGTAAAAATGGTTTTCATTTCCGTTTTTGCTTCGGAAATATCTTTTTCGGCATCCGAGAGATCGCGCCAGCTCTTCTTATTCTGCAAATCAGCATAAAATCGTTTGATTAGATCCATATGCAGCAATTCGTCCTTTGCCAATCGCATAAACAGCCGCTTCACAAAATCGTTCGAGGCTTGTTCGGCTGCTTTACGGAACATCTCATATCCTTCTTTTTCCGTCTTGAGTGCGAGTTGCAAAGCTTCCATATCTTTACTGACATTAGCCATAATGTTCTCCTGTTTTTATTTGTTCTGTTTTTCAAATTGCAGGCAACAATACAATTATTTGATTCCTGATTCCTGCACCTGGTTACAGCAATTGCCGGAGTTTAGCGAAAAATAGGGAAAATTGCCGCCACCGGTCGGTGGTCCGAGACTTCGGCAACGTAAGCCGAAAAGTACTGGTCAATTTTAAGAACCGTAGTGGTACCAGAATTATAAATGGGCATTACATGGGCAGTGACCAGAATATGATCGATCACGCTGCGGTAGCTCCCACCAATATAGGTGGCATTGTTATTGGGATCCTGGGCAATGCCCCAGGTTAAGAAAGTGTAATCCTGGGGGGCATCCAGAAAAACTTTAAATACGTTGTGGTCGTCGGGATCGGTGAGCACGTCGTTCCAGTCTCCTGCGACGATCCAGTCCGGGTCGGCACCCGCAGCAGTTTGCGTGCGGATGTAGCTTTCCAGTTTCTGGCAGGCGGCCCGCCGCCGTTTTTCATTTTCTTTCTCATTCTCAGGACGATCTGAAGCTTTAAGATGCACCACGATAAAATTAAAATCAAATCGCTTTCCGTTCCGTTGCGCCACCACATAGGAATATAACGGCGGTCTTGGAAAAGCGTAATCGTCATTTTCGAACAAATTTTTGATATTGGAAACCTGAATCAGTCCCTTACGGTACACTACTGCCGTCTTTTGATACTGTCCAAAAGCATAGATATCCGAAGAATAAAACCCGTCGTATTCACCTAATTCGGTAAGCAAGGTGCGAAAGGCGCTGGTGTCGGCAATCTCTTCCATGGCGTAAAGGTCGATGTCCAGATCCCGCATAATCTCCGCGACATCACGAACTGTAGTACTGCCCCGTTTCGGGAACCATTCGATATTCCAGGCGGCAATTTCCAGCGAATCATCGCCACCAAAACGGGGAATCTGAATCCGGGTGGAATCCGGTGGTGGTTGATCCGAAGAATTGGTCACTCGTTTATTACAGCTCTGGAGTAGAAACGCGACCAGAGTCAACGTACTCATCCAGAAAAACCATCGTTTCATAGTGTGCTTCCCAGAAATAATGAAAGGTAAAAATAGGGCTTTTTTCCTGAAAAACAAAATTAAGACTGAAAAAATCCCCGGCATGTGATGCCAGACGGCTACTTGCGAATCCTTCTTTTTATTATTATTTTAACCCAAAACAAATGAACCCGGTAGCCGCAGGCTTTATGCCTGCGCCGCAAGCTTTATGCCTGCGCACTTTCTTTTTATTATTATTTTAGCCCAAAACCCGGAGGTCCTATGAAAGCGAAACAGATTATTAGTCTGGTGCTGATTATTTTACTCCTCATTATTCTCTTTCAAAATCTCTCCCCGGTTCCCTTACAGGTTTTTTTCTGGACCATCAACGTATCGCTGTTGCTTTCGCTGCTGGTCAGTTTTCTGATTGGTCTGGTTGTGGGTATTTTGTACGCCACAAACCTTTCCCGCGGACGTTCCAATACGGAGAAGAAATAACCTTGCACGGCGCTGCCAGCGTAGCAGCGCCACAGGCTTTCGCAACCAATCTAATGTGAGTCTCCTCTATGTCCTCAATTGATTGGGCCGTACTAATTGTGTACATCATGCTCATCATCGGGATGAGCTGGTGGGTGGGGCGTCGGCAGACCACCCGGGAGGAATATTACCTGGGCGGGCGTGCCATGCCCTCCTGGCAAATCGCCCTTTCCATCATGGCCACCCAGGTGAGTGCCATTAGCCTGATTGGGGCGCCGGCGTTTATTGCCCTCAAAAGCAATGGCGGATTGGTCTGGTTGCAGTACGAGTTTGCCATTCCCCTGGCGATGATGCTCATCATGCTGGTACTTATTCCCATGTACCATCGCATTCGGGCTCTTACCATTTACGAGTATCTGGAACAACGTTTTGGTGCCACCACCCGCACTCTGTTGAGCGCCGTGTTTCTGGTAAGCCGCGGGCTGGGTACCGGAGTCGCGTTGCTGGCTACGGGAATTGTAACGGCTGTGTGCCTGAACTGGCCGTTGTGGGAAACCATTTTGCTCATCGGGGTGGTTTCCATTATTTACACCACGTTTGGAGGAATTAAAGCCGATATTTATTCGGACATCATTCAGCTTATTATTCTGTGGAGCGGTGCGTTTCTGGCCATTGGCATTCTGGTGGGGGTGCTTGGCGGCACTGCCCTTAGTTTTACGCCGGAAGATGCCCGTCGACTTGCCGTCTTCGATTTCAGGCATACCGGTTTCGGGGATGGCCAGACGTTTGCCTTCTGGCCCATGCTGGTGGGCGGACTTTTCCTGTATCTTTCCTACTACGGATGCGATCAGAGTCAGGCGCAGCGTTTGCTGACCACGGCCACCCCTCGCGAAGCTCAAAAAGCAGCGTTTCTCAACGGATTGCTGCGTTTCCCGCTGGTACTTACCTATTCGGCCATCGGGGTGCTCCTTATTCCGTTTTTGCATCAGCATCCGGATTTTGCCGCCCGGCTGGTGGGTAAACAACCGGATTTTCTGGTGCCCTATTTCCTGACCGAGTACCTACCCCGGGGACTGCTGGGGGTACTGATGGCAGGCATTTTTGCTGCCTCCATGTCCAGCGTGGATAGTGCCATGAATTCCCTGAGTGCGGCAACGTACCAGGACTTCCTAGCGCGGTTATTTCCGCAGTTGCAGAACCTTTCTCCCCGGCATCAGGTACGCCTCTCTCGCTGGCTGACTATTTTCTGGGGAGCGGTGGCTACCCTCTTTGCGCTGGGCATGGTAGGCGGTTCGGAAACTGTGCTAGAACTGGTAAACAAAATTGGTTCCGCTTTCTACGGCCCTATTCTGGCTACCTTCTGGATGGGGATGCTTACGCGGCGGATTTCCCAGCCGGCTGCCATCGCCGGGCTTGTTGCCGGTGTTGCCGTTAACATTGCCCTGTGGCAGTTTTTCCCCCATCAGGTCTCCTGGCTCTGGTGGAATGTCATCGGTTTCGCAGTAAGCTTTGCGGTGGGGTACGGAATCAGCTTCTGGCTGCCGGAAGCCCGGGCAGAGGAAAAACAGCACCTTATCCTCCAGCGCAGCGAGCTAACCCAAATCTACGGAGCAGCCGGGTATTACCGCTGGCTGGCGGTAGCGTTTGTGGCCATGCTCCTCATCAGCGCGGGAATTCAATGGATGTTGTGATTTTCGCTTCAATGAAACCCGGGTTGTTTGAACTTCAGCTGCCCGTGGTCGCATCAGCCGGAAAGCGGAATTTAGAAGACCCTTCAAAACAGCCTGAATTTCGCAATGTACCGGTGGCCCGTTGCAAAAGATTACGCTCAATCGTCAATGGGGATTGAATGATGCCACGTCCGGTTCTAATTTCGTAAACAGATTGGAATCAACGAATTGATGTCGCTGTTTCCAATTCGGCCGGTAGCAATTTACCTTTTTCAAAAACGAGAAAAAGAAGTCTTCCGTAGATGCAGCGTTAATTCGCCCCCGGGTAAGGGGATAGAAGTTGTCGAATTCTTCGCCAACTTTTTCAGAAAATAGCAAAAGTTTTTGTGTGAGGTGTCGATAATGTGTATATTGTCTGGAATTTAAACAGTTGATATCGAAAAACAATTCTTTTCTCCGGCAAATACCGTAAAGAGGACGTGTATGAATCCGGCAATCGTGACGCGTTTCGCTCCCAGTCCCACCGGTTATTTACATGTGGGTGGTGCCCGTACCGCATTATTCAATTATTTGTTCGCTCGGCAACAAGGTGGTTTATTTCGCCTGCGCATCGAGGATACCGACCGGGAGCGCTCCAGCGAGGAGATGACCCGCCAGATTTTCGACAGCCTGGAGTGGCTGGGACTGGAATGGGATGGCGAGGTGGTCTTTCAGGGAGCGCGTGCGGACATCCATCGCCAGGTGGCGTACCGACTTCTGGAAGAAGGGAAAGCCTTCCGCTGTTTCTGCACCCGCGAAGAGATTGAACGCAAGCGTCAGGAAGCCCAGAAACGCAAAGAAACCTACCGCTACGACGGCACCTGCCGCCGACTTTCCCCGGAACAAATTCAGGAAAAGCTGAAAGCAGGCCTTCCCTATTCCCTGCGTTTCATTGTACCGGAGGGGATTACCAGCTGGGAGGATGAGGTGTACGGGCATATCGAAGTCCCCAACGCCGAGTATGGAGATTTCATTATCGTGCGCTCCGATGGGAGTCCCGTGTACCTGCTGGCGGTGGTGGTGGACGACCACGAGATGGGAATTACCCACGTCATTCGAGGGGCAGATCATATTTCCAACACCGCACGGCAAATCATGTTGTACCGGGCACTGGGCTGGTCGGTACCTCGTTTTGCCCACCTACCGCTCATTTTAGGCCCCGATAAACGGCGGCTGAGCAAGCGTCACGGTGCCACTTCGGTGGATGAATTCCGACGCATGGGTGTGCTTCCCGAAGCGCTGTTCAATTACCTGGCTCTGCTGGGTTGGTCGCCCGGGGACGACCGGGAAATCTTTAGCAAAGAAGAGCTGATTCAGGCTTTCTCCCTCCAGCGCATCTCTAAACAAAATGCGGTGTTCGACGAGAAAAAACTATTCTGGATTAACAGCGAGTACATCTCTGCCCGCAGCGCCGAGGAGCTTTTCCCCGAAGTTACCCGACGCTGGGTGGAAGCCGGATACATCACCGAAAAAGAAGTGCCCTTACGCCGGGGGTACTTGCTCCGGGTTATTGAATTGCTGAAATCCCGTATGCATGTATTGCAGGAATACGTTACTTACGGCATTTATTATTTTCGGGATCCCGTACAGTTTGATCCCAAAGGGGTGAAAAAGCATCTAAAAGACCCACAGGTGTGGCAGCGGCTGGAGCTGGTCCTGGAACGCCTGAAAAAATTGAAGGATTTTCAGCAGGATGCCATCGAGCAGGAAATCCGGCAGCTGGCGGAAGAGCTGGGCATCTCGGCGGCTAAATTGATTCATCCCATTCGGTTGGCCATTACCGGAATGTCGGTAAGTCCCGGGCTGTTTGAAGTGATGGAAGTGCTGGGCAAAGAAACGGTGCTCCGGCGGCTTCGGAAATTTTTGTATAAGAAAGAGCAGTTCTCTGGAGAGTAACGTTACCTTAAACGAGGTATTCCATGTCCCGCTGGAAAGTTCTGGTTGTGGACGACCAGAAAGAAATTTGTGAGAATCTGCAGGAACAGCTTCGGCTGGCCGGATTCAAAGCCGATGTGGCTAAAAATATGGTGGAAGCGGAATTCAAAATCTCCCGCTCCCACTATGATATCGCCATCCTGGACATCATGCTGCCGGATGGAAATGGAATCGATGTGTTTCGTAAAATCCGGGAGGTTAATCCCGATGTGTACACCATCATGATTACCGGAAACGCTACGGTAGAAACCACCATCCTGGCGCTAAACGAGGGGGTCAATTCCTTTCTGATTAAGCCCTTTTCCAACGAGCAGCTGCAGGCGTATCTCATTCAGGCCGACCGCACTCTGCACCTGAAAGCCGAAAATCAGGCGCTGTTCCGGGAAATCCAGAAAAATCGCCAGTTCTACGAAGATCTGTTGAATTCCTCCAGCGAGGCGATTCTGGTGCTGGATCTGGATTTTCACATTCGCTATTCAAATCGCGCTGCGGCAAATTTGTTTGGCGTGAATCCCGACCAACTCACCAACGAACTGTTGAGCAATTTTATTGATGATGGCTACAAAATCCTTTCCCACATTTACCAGCAGCTTACTCTGGGCAAGCAGGTAGCCGGTTACCGGGTGGGGGTAAAAACGGGGGAGAAGAAATCCTGCGACGCCCATCTTACCGCCGATTTCCTGCACGATGCCGAAGGACGGGTGGAAGGGCTTATCATTAACCTCTCCAACACCATGATTCACGACGAATTGTTCAACCGCATTTTGCGGAAGGAGAAGCTGGCCACCATCATTCATCTGGCCAATGCGGTGGGACACGAAATTCGCAATCCCATTAACATCTTGTACGGACGCCTGCAACTGCTTGCCGAGGAATTGAACGACAGTAACTTCCAGCGTGCTTACCAGAGCATCCGTCGCCAGATCGATCGCCTGTTGAACATTACCGAATTGCTGGGGAAATTTAACTTCCGGAAAGAAGATTCCATTCCTCACTCCATTTCCCTGACCGAAATTTTAAAAGAAGTGCTGCTGGAACGACAATCGATGTTTCAGGGGAAGAAAATCGCCATTATGCAGGATTATCCCCGGAACAATCCCGTGGTAGAAGGGAACCGCACCCAGTTCTCCGATGCCATCGGGTACTTGCTGGATGCCATTCTGGAATATGCGGAGGAGGGAAGTCAACTTACCATTAAAGGGCGCGAGACCCATGCCTATTCCGATGCTCCCTGGTTCGAGTTGTATTTCGAAATTCCGGAATTTGGGCTGGCAGCGGACCAGATTCTGGATCCCTACAAAGGGGACGATTTACGCACCAACGGGATGGTGGACATGGGACTCACCATCATGCACATGATTCTTACTAATTATGGAGCCCGGGTGGATGCCTTCGAAAATGATGGTACCACCGTGATTCGGTTACAATTTCCCGTACCCGAGAAGCAAAGTAGGGAGAAAAAATCTTCCCATTCCCCGAGTAAGAAAAAAGCGAGTTAAAAATAAATAAGGAGGGTTCGTGTTTTGAAAACCCGCATTTTAGTGGTGGATGATGAAGTCGATGCACTGGATCTCATGGAAGAGCTATTTGTTAAACATGGATATGAAACATATACCGCCCGTAACGGTCTGGAGGCATTGAAAGTCATCAACGAGCGGGAACCGGATATTTTAATTTCGGACATGGTTATGCCCGAAATGGATGGAATTAAGCTGCTGGATGTGGTCCGGAAAAAATATCCGGATATTGCGGTAATTATGATTACCGCCCACGGCACCATCGAAACGGCGGTGGAAGCCATGAAAAAAGGTGCCAAAGATTACATCCTGAAACCGCTGCGCCTGGACGAAATTCTCTCCAAGGTGGATACCATCTCGCAGCTGAAATCCCTGCAAAAAGAGAACGAGTACCTGCGCGAGAAGCTGTACCAGAAATACAATTTCAACAACATCATTGGCAAGAATCGCAAAATGCTGGAGCTGTTCGAGCTCATTAAAGACATCGCCAAAACCAACTCCACTGTTCTGATTACCGGGGAGAGCGGCACCGGTAAGGAACTCATTGCCAACGCCATTCATTTCAACAGCGACCGCATTAAAAAACCTTTTGTTAAGGTGAATTGTGCCGTGCTGGCGGAGAATTTGCTGGAGAGTGAGCTGTTTGGGCATGTAAAGGGAGCGTTTACGGGAGCCATTCGGGATAAGCTGGGGCGCTTCGAGCTGGCCAACGGTGGTACCATTTTTCTGGATGAAATTGGGGACATCTCCCCCAACATGCAGCTTAAGCTGTTGCGGGTGTTGCAGGAAGGGGAATTCGAACGCGTCGGTGGCACGGAAACCATCAAAGTGGATGTGCGCATCATTGCCGCCACCAACCGCAATCTGGAAGAAATGATGCGCAAAGGGGAATTCCGGCAGGATTTGTATTATCGGTTAAATGTCATTCCTCTGGAAGTACCACCTTTGCGCGAGCGCAAGGACGATATTCCTCTGCTGGTGACCCACTTCATCGAAAAATTTAGCAAACAGTTTAACAAGGAGATCGAAGCTATCGATGAAGATGCCATGAAAAGCCTGCAGAATTACACCTGGCCCGGCAACATTCGGGAGCTGGAGAATCTGATCGAGCGGGCGGTGGTACTCAATAAAACCGGTCGGCTGACGGTGAAGGATTTCCCGGATTATGTGGTGCATCAGGAAATCGGGAACGAGATTGAGCTGGATGAAGACAGCACCTTAACCGATATGGTGGACAATTTCGAGAAGCAGTTGATTTTGAAAGCACTGCGGGAGAACAACTTCAACAAACTGCGCACTGCCGAGAAGCTGGGAATTCACCGCAGCACCTTCATGTCCAAACTGAAAAAGTACGGGATTAACTGAAGGTAAATGACTGCGGTGGAGGAGGAAAGAGCGATTTTAGGGAGAGCAAAATTTTTTTAATGGTACAGAAAAATCTTGCTTTTTTTGCTGTAATTTCTTATAATTCAACAAGATAAAAGTGGCGTTTGCGAAATTAATCGGGCGGAAACGTGCGCTGAAGAAAAAATTCAGGAAAAACAATGACTTACGAGAATTTTCTCTACGCACATATAAAAACAACAACTTACGTGCGATTTTCTCATTTTGAGACGGGAAAAAGGGGTGAAAATCGGGTTAATTTCGCAAATGCCCCTGTAGCTTATGGAATAGTGTAGGTTACAAGGGGACTGTCTGAATAGCCCCGCAAATCAGAGGGGATTGAGACTTCAGTTACGCGTGAGTATTCACTGCCAGCACGTTCCAAGTCTGAATAGCCCCGCAAATCAGAGGGGATTGAGACTGGGAAATAACTAAAAACATCCTTGTTGATTTCCACTGCCGTCTGAATAGCCCCGCAAATCAGAGGGGATTGAGACTTCTTCTGGGAAAATCTCTTTGTTTTCGTGGCCATTAAGTCTGAATAGCCCCGCAAATCAGAGGGGATTGAGACTTTATGGGATGGGCATCCCTGGCATACGCAATTGTAAGTCTGAATAGCCCCGCAAATCAGAGGGGATTGAGACTCGACCCCAGGAGAGGCTATTACATCGTACTCAATCTCAGCTGTCTGAATAGCCCCGCAAATCAGAGGGGATTGAGACCTTGGGCAAGAACTCGATGCCTTCAACATCATCACTGCAGTCTGAATAGCCCCGCAAATCAGAGGGGATTGAGAC
>JALXCH010000553.1 GCA_026991005.1 Calditrichia bacterium
ATACTTAACTTGTCCAGTATAATATATCATTTTTTTTGAAAAAGTCAAGAATTGTGAAATATTGCACATTTTTTCTTAAAAGTTTTCATTTCAGCAGTTTGAATTGTCTTTCAATTTTTTTACCAATTGGTAAAATTAATTTTCAATTTCTATTAAATTGCTCCATTAATGTGAGGTCATACATGTTTTTCTCGAATGGGACGGTAAAAAAGCTAAAAATTACCGGAAAGCCACTGGGAAAAATTATCCTGGAAGAATTTATCAAATCTGCGAGAGGCAAATAACAAATCCCAAGAAACAAAACCCAAAATCCAAATCTCAAATAACAAGTTCTTAAAATTAGCACATTTTAATGGATTTTTTTCTTTTTAACATGATAGCATTATTTTTAATCCGTGTCCATTTGTGAGATTCGTGGGCAAATTTCTTTTACCATAATTTTGTCGTGACCCGGATTGTTGGGTTAAAGTTGTTGTAATCCCTTCGCGATATCGGCAGCTTCTTAGCACACTTTGCGGTTAAACGAGATTATTTGCAAAGAGCAAAGGGAAATTCCGGTCATTGTTACCTTTCCCGGGTGGAACCATCTAATATAAAAAATGATTTAACACTTGCTAAACGCAGGAGAAGGGTTTATTTAGAACAGAAGGTGGTGATTGTCCCCAAGTTCGTTGAGGCACGGGAGAAACAAAAAATTCAGGGATCATGAAGGAACTAACCAGCAGAGAACGATTGGTGTTAGAAAGCATCATTAAGAAATACATAAGTACGGCAGCCCCGGTGGCCTCCAGTCAGGTGGCAAATTTTGGTTATTTGCGTTTAAGTCCGGCGACCATTCGTAATATCATGGCCAGTCTGGAGGAAAAAGGGTATATTTACCAGCCACACACCTCTGCAGGACGCGTGCCCACCACCCGGGGGTACCGTTTTTATGTGGATCGGTTGATGAAGCGGGGACGGTTAACGGTAGCGGAGCGGGATACCATTCGAGAAACCTTGCAGCGCATGCCCGGGGATTGGGAGGTAATGCTGCGCGAAGCTACCCGAATACTGGCCTATCTTTCCCGGCAGTTGGGGGTAATCGTGTCTCCGCATCTGGAGGAAGGAATTTTCCACCGATTGGATATCGTCCGATTGAGCAGTGAGTGGATCCTGCTTATTCTTTCCATCAAAAGCGGGTTGGTCAAAACCATTATGCTGGAATTGCGGTCTTCGGTTAGCGATCGGCAGCTCCGGATGGTGGAACGAATTTTGAACGAGCGTTTGCACGGATTGAAATTAGAACAAATTCGCCGGGATTTTGCTGCCATTGTACGCAATGTGCCCCGGGAGCACAGCCAGATGATCCATCTACTTATCCGCAATGCCACCCGGCTGTTCGATTTCCGCCAGGTGGGCGATGTGTTTGTGAGCGGTACCCAGCATATTCTCAAACAACCGGAATTTCTGGATCCCCACAAAATTACCACGGTAGTAGAGGCGGTGGAAGATCGCAATGTTCTCCTGCGAGTTCTGGATCGCCATGCCCGGAATGAGAATATGGTGGTTAAAATCGGTGAGGAGATTGGCGAAGCCAGGATGAGCGATTGCAGCCTCATTGCTGCCCGCTATCGGATTGGAGAAGTAGCGGGTACGCTGGGTATCATTGGACCCACGCGTATGAATTATAGCCACCTGATTTCCCTGGTGGATTACACTGCCCGAATTTTATCGGACATTATGGGGCAGAATTAATTTCGGAAAATAGTTTTATTTATTGAACCCGGGACATCCATCCCCTAAATTTACACGTTTTTAAAGAAGATTTTCCGCATAGCGATTATAGTATTGAAACGACGGGTGAACCGGATAAATACAATTAATATCAGGAAGCGATTATGACGACCAAACGGGATTATTACGAAGTTTTAGGTGTTTCGCGCACGGCCACAGCAGAGGAGATTAAAACGGCTTATCGCAAGCTGGCGATGAAATACCACCCCGACCGCAATCAGGGGGATAAAGAAGCGGAAGAGAAATTTAAAGAGGTTGCCGAAGCATACGAGGTGTTAAGCAATCCGGAGAAGCGCGCCCGTTACGATCGGTTTGGCCACGAAGGCGTGCGAGGTGCCGCCGGTGGCGGGGCGTACCAGGATCCCTTCGATATTTTCCGGGAAGCGTTTGGAGGTGGGTTGGGCAGTATCTTTGAAGAATTTTTTAGTGGTGGCACCCGCCGTTCCTCCGGTCCCCGAAAACGCCGTGGCAACGACCTGCAGATTCGCCTGAAACTCTCTCTGGAAGAAATTGCCAGTGGAGTGACCAAACAATTGAAAATTAAAAAGCAGGTGGTTTGTGAGGAATGTGGGGGAAGCGGTGTTGCCCGGGGAAGCCGACCGCAGACCTGCCCCATGTGCCATGGAAGCGGAGAAGTGCGCGAAGTCTCCCAATCCATTTTCGGGCGCTTCGTGAATATTACCACCTGCCCCCGGTGCGGTGGTACCGGGACGGTGGTTACCGATCCCTGTCCGGTGTGCCGTGGAGAGGGACGCGTACACGGCGTAGAAACCATCGAGGTTTCCATCCCTCCCGGTGTCTCCGAGGGTAATTATCTCACCCTGCGCGGTAAGGGAAATGTGGGACCCAATGGAGGGCCTGCCGGGGATTTGATTGTGGTGATTCAGGAAAAACCGCATCCCTTCTTTACCCGTAACGGGAACGATGTCATTTACGAGCTGTCGTTGAGTTTTCCGCAGGTGGCTCTGGGAACGGATGTGGAAATTCCCACTCTGGAACTGGAGAATTACGATGGCAAAAAACGAAATAAATTGGTAAAAATTAACATTCCTCCGGGAACCCAGAGTGGTAAAGTCTTCCGGTTGCGGGGAAAAGGTCTCCCAGAACTTCATGGCTATCGCCGGGGAGATTTGTTGATCGAAGTTAAAGTCTGGACTCCCACTAAGCTGACTCCTCGCGAACGGGAGCTGTTGCAGGAACTCAGCCAGCTGGAAAATGTAAACCCGCCTAAAAAGAAGAGCTTTTTCCAGAAATTTAAAGAAGCGTTCAATATTTAAAGCGATCATTTTCCTATCTTGAGCGGAAGGGAGGGAAGGTTTTGCAAGTGAGGCCATGGAATGGCTGGAAGATTTGCCCACGAATTATTAACCACGAATCACACGAATAATCACGAATTGAAACAAATACATAATTAGGTTATGAAAGAATCTGCTAAATCATTTGAAATTTGGAGATTGAGGCTTGTTATTTGAGATTTGGAATTTGTTTTTGTGATTTGGGATTTGTTTTTTGGAATTTGGAATTTGAGTCTCCGCTTTCGCAGAATCCTTTGGAGCGCTCGCTGCGTCTCCCAAAGGGATCCTTCGGACGCTGCGGTTTTTTTTGTTGTTTGGGGTTTAAAAATTGGAACCCTTTGCGGTCTTGGCGCATTCTCTGCGACCTTTGCGGTTAATTTTTTTATAATCATAAAACCGCAACGTACGCAACGAACGCTACGTGAAAAGATAAAAGATAAAAGATAAAAGATAAAAACACTATAGAATAGTTTCTCTGCAAATTGCTCACAAAAAACTGCCGGCAGAGAAATCCCTTCCCCACCGGCAGCAATGCTCTATGCCCTATACCCTATGCCC
>JALXCH010000554.1 GCA_026991005.1 Calditrichia bacterium
AAATCCGAACCATCGTCCCGGGTTATTTTTACCGCATTGTAAATATTAGGAAGCTGCCCCTCTTCAAATTCCAGGTCGATTACTGGCCCGATAATCTGTTTAATAACACCTTTTGCCATATTATTTATCACCCTCTTTTAACTTGATTCTCGTTACGCAGATTTTAAAGCTTCGGCACCACCGACAATTTCACTAATTTCCTTGGTAATCGCCGCCTGACGTGCCCGGTTGTAGAACAGAGTGAGATCGTGGATCATCTCTTCTGCGTTGTCCGTCGCATTTTCCATAGCGGTCATCCGCGCTCCCTGTTCGGCAGCATTCGATTCCAACAATACACGCCAGGTCTGAATATTTAAATGTCTGGGAAGCAAGGCATTTAGCAATTCCAACCGGTCGGGTTCATAAATATAATCAATATGCTTGATTTCCCCTTCAAACACATCCGTTGTGAGCGGCAAATATTTTTCCACAATCACATTCTGCTGCACGGCATTTTTGAATTCATTATAAATTACCTCAACCAGATCGGTTTCGTGATTGAGAAAATGCTCTACCAGAAATTGGGTAATCTCCTGAGCAATGGGGAATTCCAACCGGTTAAACACATTATCAAAATAGTGGATGATTCTGTAATCGCGTTTGGTGAAGAATTCGTATCCTTTTTTACCCACACACACCAGAGATACTTCTTTATCTTTATGAAATTCAATCTGATGCAAGGTGTGCTTAATGATATTGGCATTAAATGCACCGCATAGTCCCCGATCGGCAGTTACCACCACCAGCGTTACCCGCTCGACAAATCGACTTTGCAATAAAGGGATTTCCACTTCGTTACCCAAAGCCAGAATAAGATGGTGAATAATCTCGGCAATTTTGCGAGCATAGGGACGTGCCGAAAGGATCCGTTCCTGGGCACCTCGTAGCTTTGCCGCCGCCACCATCTTCATGGCGTGGGTAATTTGCTGGGTGCTTTTAACGCTGGCAATTCTCCTTCGTATTTCGCGCAGAGTGGCCATCGTCTACTATTCTCCCACCTTAAAGATTTTCAAGAACTCTTCAATCACCTGGCGCATCCGCTCTTTTAATTCATCCGAAAGTACTTTCTTTTCCCGGATTTCGGTGAGAATATCAGAATATTTGTTATCCAGATATTCCAGAAATTCCTTTTCGAAACGCTGAACGTGTTCCAGCGGAAGCGCATCCAGATAGCCCTCGGTTCCGGCAAAAATGATGGCAATCTGCTTCTCGGTGTCCATCGGTTGATATTGATCCTGCTTCAGGATTTCTACCAGACGTTGTCCGCGAGTAATTTGTGCCTGAGTGGCTTTATCCAGATCCGAACCGAATTTCACAAAAGCTTCCAGTTCCCGATACTGGGCCAGATCCAGACGCAACCCACCGGCAACCTGCTTCATGGCCTTAATCTGTGCGCTCCCACCAACCCGGGAAACCGAAATACCGGGATTAATTGCCGGGCGGACACCAGAATAGAACAAACTGGGTTCCAGATAAATCTGCCCGTCGGTAATGGAAATGACGTTGGTGGGAATATAGGCAGAGACATCACCAGCCTGTGTTTCGATGATGGGTAAAGCTGTAAGGGAACCACCACCCATATCATCGCTTAATTTTGCGGCGCGTTCCAGAAGGCGGGAATGTAGGTAGAATACGTCGCCGGGATATGCTTCGCGGCCCGGGGGACGCCGTAACAGCAAGGAAACCTGCCGATACGCCCAGGCATGCTTGCTCAAATCGTCGTACACAATCAGAGCATGCATTTTATTATCCCGGAAGTATTCACCCATAGCCGCTCCGGCATACGGTGCCAGGTATTGCAGCGGTGCCGGTTCACTGGCATCAGCAGAAACCACAATGGTGTATTCCAGAGCACCGTAATCTTCCAGCGTTTTCACTACGCGGGCTACCGTAGAAGCCTTTTGCCCAATTGCCACGTAAATGCAATACACCGGTGAATCCGTCTCGTGGGTGTATTTTTGGTTCAGAATGGTATCCACCACAATAGCCGTTTTCCCGGTCTGGCGGTCGCCAATAATCAACTCCCGCTGCCCCCGTCCAATGGGAATCATGGCATCAATCGCTTTGATACCGGTTTGCAACGGTTCCTTTACCGGCTGTCGGTAAATTACGCCGGGAGCTTTCCGTTCTACCGGATTAAACTGCTTGGCATGGATTGGACCCCGTCCATCCTTGGGACGACCCAGGGGATCGACCACCCGGCCTAGCAGCTCCTTACCCACCGGAACCTGTAAAATACGTTTGGTGCGGCGGACTGTATCCCCTTCCTTTACCAGACGCTCTTCACCAAATAAAACACATCCCACATTATCTTCTTCCAGATTCAGAACCAGACCCATCACATCATTGGGAAATTCCACCAGCTCGCCAGCCATGACCCCGGTTAAACCGTAAACTCGGGCAATGCCATCGCCTACCTGAAGCACCGTACCTACATCGTAAACGTCGGTTTCCTTCTCAAATTCTGATAGTTGCTTCTTAATAATGGAAGAAATTTCTTCGGGTTTAACACCAACCGCCATGCTTTATTTCCTCATAAGTTGTTTAATGATTTAAGGTTATTCACTAAAAACCAGCCGTTCCCGAAGTTTCAGGAGCTGATTTTTCAGACTCACATCGATAATCGTATCTTTTATCCGCACTACAAACCCACCCAGGAGGTCCGGTTCCACCACTTCCTTTAGTTGCACGTCCTTTCCGGTAATCCTGTCCAGCCGCTTTTTAAGTGCCTGCTTCTGGTCCGAATCGAACGGATGAGCGGTAATCAGGGTTGCACGCACGATACCCCGATATTCATCCAGAAGCTCCTGAAACCGACCGATAATAAACAACAGCAACGATTCGCGATTTTTTTCCACCAGGAGTTGCAGAAATCGCATGGTATGCTCATCCACCTGCTCACGGAACAATTGGTCTAACAAATCCGCTTTTTCCTGTTTGGGAATAATGGGCGAATCCAGTACCTGCTGTAAATCCGGAGATTTTTCCAGCGCCTGACGAATGGTTATCAGATCGCTGTGAATGGTCTCCAGTTTCTTCGCCTCCCGGGCCAATTCAAAGAGTGCTTTGGCATAACGTATGGTTGCTCGACTTACAAACACAGTCGCTTATCCTAATTTTTTTCCAGTTTGTCCAGATCTTTAATATATTGATCGATTAATGTGCGGTGTTTTTGGTCATCCAGGCTCTCCTGGATTAACCGAGAGGCAGCCTGGATGGCGATATCGGCAACCTGCGCTTTGAGCTCCAGAATGGCGGCTTCTTTTTCGCGCTCGATATCGGCTTCTGCCCGCTGACGCAGCTTTTCCGCTTCCGCCTTCGCTTTGGTGATAATTTCTTCCTTCATCTTCGCTGCAATTTGCTTATTCTCCTGAAGCATTTTTTGAATTTCGGCATGAGCATCTTCCATCATCTTCTGATGTTTCTCCAGGAGCTGCTGCGCTTCTGTTCGCGCTTCCTCGGCCTTCCGGAGCGAATCGGCAATGGTTTTCTCGCGTTCCTCAACCGCCGACAGCAACGGCTTCCAGGCTACTTTCGCCAACACCAGAAAGAGAACAATAAAAGTAGCCCAGGTCC
>JALXCH010000555.1 GCA_026991005.1 Calditrichia bacterium
GGAGGACTCACCGGAAATTTCCATCATATACGGATCGGAAGGTAAGGGATAGGGGAAGGTTCCCGTAGCAACACCATTAATATCGATGATCTGGGGATTTCCTACGAAATTGACCGGATCCCAGAACGCAGGATCAAAAGTGGTGGTTGCAAACGGTTCATACCATGGTGGAGTAAAAGTTTGAATGGTATAGCCAAAACCACTTACCGAAATGACCAATAAATCTTCCGAACCGTTAGTTCCATCATGATCCACCGTAATATTTGCGGTAACGTTGCCATAAATAGTAGGCACATAAGCAATGATAAAGGTATCGCTAGCCGTGGAAGCAATGGAAGTAGGAGCATCCCACACCTGGAATTCCGGATTATCGGAGGTAATGGATGTAATATTTAACGTCGAAGCACCCATATTCGTTAACACCACATCCACGATAGAAGTGTCGCCCAAGGATACTGTTCCGAAATCGTAGCTACTAATAGAAGAATAGAGCACACCTCCCGCAGGTAACCAGCGAGGCGGCAAGACAATATCATCCATATAGTAGCTGGAGCCTGAGGTACTTCCAGCAGGATAATAATAATGCCATCCAATGCGGACATTATCGTTGCCCACATAGGCCGAGAGGTCAAAGCTCTGATAGCGCCAGGTAGAACCATAATTGACCACTTTGCCAATTACCGTCCAGGTTTGTAAATTATCGGTGCTTACCAGCACTTCCACTGTATCGTCACCCGAACTGGTCCCTTTGTACCAGAAGCCCATTTCGGCACTACCGCTCAGCGAGGAAAGATCCAGACGTGGGGTCCAGACATACGTGGTATCTTTACCGCTATATCCGCTTTTCCACATTCCCTGATAACCCCAATGCGGATTATAGGTGGTTAATCCCCATAGTCCAATAAGGGTGAAATTATATCCCGCAGGACTCCACCAATCGTCGTACGGAAGTTCCATATTCAAGGTCCAGTAATCAGCCGGAGCCGTTTGCAGAGTAACTCCCACGGTATCGGGGCTAGAGGCCGCATCGCTGATGAATTCCACCCAACTGGTATCCATACCGGCAGCGGAAGGAGTCCAGGTAACCCATACACTATCGGTTCCTCCTGCCGGGATGGTCAGTGTACTGGGAGATACGGTAATATCGGGATTTCCGGTATTGATTTGAGAAATGTTCAAATCACCACCGCCCGTATTGCTGATATAGATCTTACCCGTTACACTTTCGCCCACTGTGGGAATTCCCATATAAGCTTCGTTTAAAGAAACCGATGTGTAAGGAGTGGTAAATACCGGTGTCGGTGGGACGTAAATTTCCGGGCCGCTGAAATCATCCACATACAGATAATATGCATCCACCGAGGGGCAAATTACGGCCACATACACCACACTCCCGGCATAGGGGGAAAGATCGTAAGCGTACTTTTCCCAGGTAGTAGAAAGATTAGTGTAACTTCCCAGAGTCACGGTAAAATCTGCCGAATCCACACCGGTAGTGGAGAGCTTAACAATCATATCCTCTGGCCAGGAGCTGGAATAGGAGCGTGCCCAGAAAATAAGAGAGTCACCTGCCTGTGGTGCCAGCGGAGGGGTAATTAACCAGTCGTTACACCCCGTGGTGTTGTAATGCACCCGGGCAACATAACTACCGGAATGCGCAGAAGAAGTATTATAAGCCTCCCAATGGTAACCATCCCCATCAAAATCATAAATCGTCCAATCCACGGGGATGGCACCGCTTTCGAAGCCCTCATCCAGAGTGCTTCGGGTTCTGCTGGCCTGATAAGCCTCTACCCGCGAAGTAATCGATACCCTGGTCGGCATCTGCGCCGGCGAACCGTCCTTGTCCTTCAGGGTTTCAGTTACTTCTGGTAAGGCAAAACTTACCATCAGCAGAACTGCTAAGAGTACAACCCATACGCGTTTGCTCATATACGTACCTCCATCAATTAGTTATTTGAGATATTGTTAATTATGATGATCTCCTATCAATCTTCATTATAAAAGACCACTCTCACTGAAATGCTAAAATATTCCCAATAGTAAAATTCGGCGAGTTCAACAAACGGATGATATTTTTGCAGCACCCCTTCATGGTAAATTATAATATATTTATTTTTTCCTTGAAATCAAGATGTTTTTCACTCTATCATATCAAAAACCGCGGAGTTCCGGGGTTATGCAGCAGAAAAATACCATCATATTTTCGGCTCTCCTGCTGGGAATCATTTCCCTCATACTTCAAGTACTCTTTTTACGATTCTATCTAGATATCTTTCTGGGCAACGAGTTGATGATTGGTACTGTTTTTTCGGTGTGGCTAATTGGTACAGCCATGGGTTCCCTTTTCTTCGATCGTTTGCATCTGCTTCGCTACTCACCCATTTTTCTCTTTGCCACCATTTTCCTTTTCATGTTTTCTTATCTTTTAATCAATCTGGCTCCCCTCCTCTTCCACCTCATTCCGGGAACATTTCCTGACTTTCGCCAATCGCTTTTTATTCTTCTGATTTCCCTTTTGCCCACCGCATTTTGTGTCGGGGCTCTTTTCCCATTTATCATCCAGGTAGTTAAAAACACGGATGGTGAGCCTATTTCGCAACTGGTCACCAGAGCATATCGTTACGAAAGTCTGGGGGCTTTTTGGGGTGCTTTTACTCTTAACCTTATTTTTTTTAATTGGTTAAGCGGGTTTCAGATTTTAATGATCGTGCTGGCAGGCACTTTAATTATAGGCTGGATTCTCTTCACCAACCACCGCAACATTCACACAATCTCTTTCATCTTTATTTTACTTTTTCTTGTTCTGCTTTCGCAGGGAGACCATTTACAGAAACAACTATTTCAATATGCCCATCCCCAATTTCAATTAACCGCTCAAAAAGATACGCCTTACGGCAATCTGAAATTTGCAACTTACCAGGAACAATCTCTAATTTTTCTGGGAGGAACCATTTTAACCACTCGCCCCAACCCCATGGAGAATGAATTTCGCACCCTGTTACCCGTGCTGGTGGCTCAAAATCCGGGTAAAATTTTGTGGTTGGGAGGTGATTTGTTTGCTGCCATGGAATATTTCAGCAAAATTCCCGAAATCAAGCAGATTGATTATGTCCACATCGATCCGCTTCTGGTTGAGGAACAACGGGATAGCATTCAAACCAAATGGAACTCCCAGCAATTACCACAGATTCGTTTTCATATTGAGGATATTCGCGCTTTTCTTTCCCGATCTTCCACCAGGTACGATATCATTTGTTTAAATCTTCCCGAACCGCACACCCTCTATTTCAGCCGCTATTACAGTCTTCAGTTCTACCGTCTTATTCGGGAAAGGCTGTCGCCTGGCGGGATATTTTATTTCGCCATCCATTCTTCGGAAAATTACATTAATCCTCCGCTGGCACGGTATATTCAGAATTTAACAAACACCCTCTCCCGGGTATTTCCCGAATATTTCATCCTGCCGGGAGACATGAACTATATTTTTGCTTCGCCAGAGCGCCCTTTACAGAATATTCCGCAGCTTCTCCAGCAGCGCCTTCAACAGCGGAAATGGCCCGCTCGCTATCTGAATTCCGCTTACGTCCAATACC
>JALXCH010000556.1:0-7537 GCA_026991005.1 Calditrichia bacterium
GGATGCGCACAATGCGCCTGGAGTTTTCCTGCGAGGCGGTGGAGGTGGCAGGAACGCTATGGAAATGCACAAAAATTAACTTCACACCCCGTTTCATCATTTTATAGGAAGCCACCGGGGAATCGATGCCTGCCGAAAGGAGCGCCACAGCCTTTTCGCTGACACCCACCGGCAATCCACCGGGGCCCGGTACGCGACTCACATACAGAATCGCCATTTTATTGACAATCTCGATGTAGCAGGTTGCCTCCGGGTGATGTAGGTCCACCCGGGCGCCGGTTTCCTGCTGAATAGCAGCTCCGATTTGGGCATTAATTTCCGGAGATTTCAAGGGGAATTCCTTCTGCGGGCGGCGTGTGGTTACCCGAAAACTCTCAAAGGAAAGTTGTTTCATCATCTCCACCGCTGCCTGACGGATGACCTCCATATCCTGCGGCAAAATGACTGCCGGAGAAAAATGGGCGACACCAAACACCCGTTGTAAACGCGCCTCCAATTCTTCCCAATTAAACTCCCGGGGCAAATACACCAGCAATCGCCCAAAAGAACGTTCCACGGATTTGATGCCCACCGGCGCCAGCGCCCGGTGAATATTCCGCCGCAATTGATTCTCGAACTGACCACGGTTCTCCCCTTTTAACCCCACCTCTGCATAATGCACCACAATACAGGGTTTCCCATTCAGGGGAATATAAGGTGTTGCCATCTCTGTCCTCCTGTTCAAACGGAGCCCATTCTACAAAAACCCCTTTCCAAAGACAAGAGAAAAAAGAATTGTTCAGCAAAGGAAGTTAGCGCGGTACGCCAGCCGGGATATTCTGTAACAGCGTCTGCAATGTTTTCCGGCTTTCCAGGGGATGTAGTTTGTCCTCGTATTCCAGAACAATCCCTTCTACCGGAATGCGATTTTTCTCCATGAACCGGAAAATATCCGGATAGGGAACGATACCTTCCCCGATGGAACAAAATGAGCTGCGTAACTGATTCTCATCCCTTACATCAATCAAATGAAGTAAAAGGGGCAGGTGGCGGTTGCCGAAATAATTCAGAATTTGAAAGCACCATTCCAGTGCCTCCCGGGGAGAAAACTTCAGGCGCTGGTGAAAGCATCGGGGGATGTCCAGCACCGGACGCAGAGTGAGTTCACCGGCGTTTGCCAGGGTAAACAAAGCCAGGTATTTCTTCAGATTTTTTCGGGCGTTTTCATTTCCTTCCAGTTGAAAGTAATTTTCCAGATACACAGTTACCGGTAGTTGCGCCAATTTTCGAATCCCGGCAAGCATTTCCTCCAGATCGGCCGTTTCATCAAAATGCAAAAGTACGGGTACATCCGGGCAACGATCGAGACATCTCTGGAACAGCCTCCAGAACTCTTGCCGGAAAAATTGAGCATTCAGTTGACCGGGTAAATGGAAATAAAAGCGCAGTGTTCCCTCTGCTATCACTTTTTGCATCCACCCCATCTCTTCAGATTTCAATAAAGATTCGGTGAGGTACACCTGAAGTAGATCGAACCCCTCCTGCACCGCGTAGCGGTAGGCATCTTGCGGATCGAAACTAAAATTAGCCGAAACAGAATTTGCCACACCAATGGGAATCTTCATCTCTATGATTTCCTCTATTCACCTATTTCCTTACAAACCTTATTCCCCTTACTCCACCCTTTTACCACTCCTCCCCCTCACCCCTATTTACCCTATTTACCCTATTTATCCTATTTCCCCTATTTCCCTTATTTACCCTATTTACCCTATTTACCCTATTTACCCTATTTACCCTATTTCCCTTATTCCCCCCATTCCCTACTTCAAGGAATGTTTTTCAAAACCTCACTTGTATTTTTACTAAAAAATGCTAAATTAAAGAAAGGATTCCAAAAGAAGATTTTTTTAATCAATGGCAGGGAGAAAGGCATGTTTGCTCAAGTACTGAGCGCTGCTTTAATGGGGATTGATGCTTACCTGGTAAAGGTGGAAGCCAACATTGAGGGGCAAATGCTGCCCGGTTTTGCCACGGTGGGATTACCGGACAGCGCTGTGAAAGAGAGTCGGGAGCGGGTGCAAACCGCCATTAAAAACAGTGGATTTCAGTTTCCCCTTAAAAAAATCACCATCAATCTGGCACCGGCAGACATACGGAAGGAAGGTTCGGCATACGACCTTCCCATTGCCATTGGCATTCTGGCGGCTAACGGAGAAGTTTCCCAATCCTTGCTGGAAGACCACGTAATTTTAGGGGAACTGGCGCTGGATGGTACGGTACGTCCCATCCACGGCGCCCTTTCGGTGGCCTGGGAGATTCGTAAAAAGGGGTTGAAAGGATTCATTTTGCCGGTAGAAAATGCCCGGGAGGCAGCTCTGGCACAGGACATCCAGGTGTATCCGGTAGCCACTTTACGGCAGGCGGTGGATTTTTTAAACAATCGGGAAGAGATTGAACCTTTTACGGTGGATATTCAGGAGCTGTTTGATGTAAGCAGGCAGTATGCCGTGGATTTTTCCGATGTGAAAGGGCAGCATCATGTGAAGCGGGCGCTGGAAGTGGCCGCAGCGGGAGGGCACAATATTTTGATGATTGGGCCTCCGGGTTCGGGGAAGACCATGCTGGCCAAACGGCTTCCCACCATCCTCCCGGCCATGACGCTGGAAGAGGCGCTGGAGACCACCAAGATTCACTCGGTGGCGGGATTGCTTGGTCGGGATCAGGCGCTGGTGGCTACCCGCCCCTTTCGTTCGCCGCATCATACCATTAGCGACGCCGGGCTCATCGGCGGAGGACGCTATCCCAAACCCGGGGAGGTGAGTCTGGCACACCACGGGGTGCTTTTTCTGGACGAATTGCCGGAATTCAAGAAAAACGTGCTGGAAGTGTTGCGCCAGCCCATGGAAGACGGCAAGGTCACCATTTCCCGCGCCCTGCTCTCCATTACTTATCCGGCGAACTTCATGCTGGCAGCCGCCATGAATCCCTGCCCCTGCGGTTACTACACCCATCCCACCAAAGCCTGCACCTGCACATCGCAGCAAATTCAAAAATACCTGGCTCGAATCAGCGGGCCCCTGCTGGATCGCATCGACATTCAAATTGACGTACCGGCAGTGCCTTACAAAGAACTGGCCAGCCGCGAGAAAGGGGAAAGTTCCACTCAAATTCGGGAGCGGGTTCAGAAAGCGCGGGAAATTCAATTACAGCGTTTTCGGGATATTCCCCACCTTTTCTGCAACGCCGATATGCAGTCCCGGGATATTCGTATTTACTGTCGGCTCAATGAGGAAGGAGAGGCGCTGTTGAAGAGAGCCATTTCCCGGCTGGGACTCTCCGCCCGGGCGTACGACCGAATCCTGAAAGTGAGTCGCACCATTGCCGATCTGGAAGGAAGCCAGGACATCCTCCCGGCCCACATCAGCGAAGCCATTCAGTACCGCAGCCTGGATCGACAGATCTGGACTTGAAACAAAAACGGTACGGAAATTCACGGGCATTTGCCTTCCTTCCATTGGTGCTGGTCTGGTAAGAAAAATTCGTAGTTCTGCTTTCAATTTGCCACAAAAAAAATAGGCCTGGCAATCCAGACCTATTCATAAAATTCATCCCCATTTTCCCCCAGAACGGGAAGATCAAGACCTTATCCCAACAAACGTTTCAACATCTCATCGGTTTCCGAGTCCAGATCGACTTCAATTTCGTCCCGGGTACCATCGGTGAAGAACACTTCGATTAAACGTTGTTCTGGTCGCCAGGCCTCCTCTGGCCCCATATCTTCATACTCCTCAAACATCATGTAATCCACATCCTCAAAATCCTCAATCACCAGGTATTCCACTGTTTCCGGATCCAGTTCCAGTAACTCGCAAATCTCCTCGAACATGGGTTCATCGCGACCAACCACTCGGGATTCCATGCGATCTCCTATTTCCATAGCGCCCTCCGTACTTTATTCGCTGTTTTCACCATTGTTTTCCAAAATAGTTTCCTGAATATCCCCGTATTACTTAAATTTACATCCTAAATTCGATTTGGTTCTTAATAAAAAAAATGACCGGAGTCAATAAAAATTTTTTTATTTCTTAAAAATTCCGAAAACGACGCCAAACATACACATGAAAAAACGTGTACGCAAATACATCCTGATTTTTTTAATCTTTTTAGTGCCAGTGGGACTGGGCAGTAAATTTTACCATGGAGTTCTGGAACTGTGGGTACAGAACTCTCTGGTGGGCATCTGGTACGTTTTGTTCTGGGATTTATTCTGGTTTTTCTGGTTTCCAGAGGAACGGTACCTCTTTCGCATCGTTACGGGTGTACTTCTGGTCACCTCGCTGCTGGAGGTACTCCAGCTCTGGCATCCTTATTGGCTGGAAGTCATTCGTTCCCATTTTCTGGGACGCACTCTGCTGGGAACTTCTTTTGCATGGTGGGATTTTGTTCACTATTTTCTGGGAACCTTGCTGGCCTGGGCAATCATGTTCGGATTGCTGCGGCTGGCGCAACGGGTAGAAAATTCCTGAATTGATAGTAGCAGACAATAAAAAAAGCGGGATTTTAACACCACCCCGCTTCTTTTTTCTCGAAAAGCCTGGAAATTTAACGAACGGCCTTCATCACCTTCCCTGCCTGGAGGCAACTGGTGCAAACCGTCATCCGTTTTGTTTTCCCGTTTACCAGCACACGAACTCTTTGTAAATTGGGTTCAAAACGGCGTCGGCGCCGGTTATTGGCATGGCTCACATGGTTCCCATACATCGGCTTTTTGCCGCAAATTTCGCATACTTTAGCCATCTCAAATTCTCCTGTTTACATCATCAAAGAACTAATAATTTAATGATTAGATGATGATAAAACAAATTCTTTGAATTTTTTTTGCTCGGAAAAGGCCCCATTTTCAAATCTTATTGATTTCCCGGAAGTTACCTCATTTTGTTTAACGTGAAACTAATTTCGGGAAAATTTTTTTCCCAACTCGCTTGCATTTCTCGTAAAAAGTGCTATACTATTTGCTGCCGCTGTCCGGAAGAGCAGTTACAACATTCGGCACCTTATTTCAAAAAAAGTATGAAGGTTTAGGGAAGAAACTCGTTACAAGGAAAGGGAAATCAGTTTTATGGGAAATGAATTGGCTCATTCTCCTCAGGAGGTTCCATCGCAACCGGAATCGGTTCAGGGTAAATGGCAACAGTGCCTCACATTGATGCGAGAGAAGGTAACCCATCAGGCCTATCAGACCTGGTTGCTCCCTATAATTCCGGTAAATTTTGTGGACAACCAGCTCATGCTGCGAGTGCCTTCTCAATTTTTCTACGAATGGATTGAATCCAATTTTTACGAAATACTCCACTCTGCGGTAAAAAAGGTATTTGGGCTTCACGCTAAGATTGAATATCTCATCGCCTCCCGTCCGGAATCTCAACCGGAGGCAATCAACCTGCAATCCGACACCTCGAATGAAAAGGCGACCCCTCCTGAGAATGCCAGCCCGGTACCGGCTTCCCCCGAGCCGGTAAATCTGGATGCCCGTTATTCGTTTGCCAATTTTTACGTGCACAACGATAACGAACTGGTGCTACGAGCGGCACAGGAAGTTGCCCGGCACCCGGGACACACCGATTTTAACCCTCTATTCATTTACGGACGCAGCGGATGTGGTAAAACCCATTTACTCAATGCGGTGGGTAATGCCGTACTGGAACGAAACAAACGCAAAAAAGTGCGTTACTACAGTAGCGAGGTTTTTGTTAACGAATATATTTACGCTCTTCAAAGCAAAAAAATTGAAAAATTTAATCAACAATTCTTGAAATATGAAGTCGTGCTATTCGACGACATCCATTTCCTGACCGGGAAGAATAAATCCCAGGAAGGGTTGTACTTTTTGCTGAGCGAAATGGAACGGCGTCGCAAGCAAATTGTGATTTCCTCCAGTTTGCCTCCCTCTCAGTTGAAGGGGTTTAAGAAACGGTTGATCTCATTTTTTAAGCGCGGGTTGATTGTGGATCTGGTTCCACCCAGTTACGAAACCCGCATTCGCTGGATGGATGAATATTGCCGCAAGAACAATCTCCAACTGCTTCCGGAGGTAAAAGAGCTTCTGGCACGCTCGCTGGTGGATGGCCTGCATCAGACCCGCGCGGTGATGGTGCGGATTGCCGCCCAGAGTTCGCTGCTGGGGGAACCGGTTTCCCTGGCGACGACTCGCCGCATCCTGGAACAAATCGATTCCGCCTGGTTGGAAAAAAACGGTCATTTTCCCTTCCAGAAATCCATTAAAATCGAAGATATCATCAAGGCTGTTTCGGAATACCTGGATGTTCCGGAGGATTTAATCATCGGATTTTCCCGACAACGGGAGGTATCCTACGCACGACAAATTGCCATTTACCTCTGCAAAGAACTTACCCACCTGCCCTTTCAGTCCATTGGATATTATTTTAAGGACAGACATTACACCGCGATTTTGTACAACTACCGTAAAATCGCCAACCAGATTCATCAGAACCACATGCTGGCCGGGATGATTGCCGAAATTAAAAGCCGGCTGTATTTCGATTAAAATCCCTTTACAACATCGTATTCTAAATGTGTTCTGATAATTTGATGCACAGGGAGAGACATCCCATTCATTTCCTCTTTTTGTGGGTTACTCGCAGAAGCAATAAAATTATCCTTTTCAATAAAATTATTTCATTGTTCAATAGTCATGTACCGTTTTTACGGGGGATGATTTGCATTTTAATAAGATTGTGTAGTTCATTCGGAGTTTTTAATGTAGAGGCAAACCTCATTTCAAGGAGTTGAACATTCCGAAGTTTTTTGTAACCAAAGCAATTTCTCAATATGATTTCTGTCGTCCCTACGGGACTTTCAAGAATTAGGTGGGTTTCTCTTTTCCCATGACTGAAGGTCATGGGCTAAGCTCTGACGGCCACTCCGTGGCCTCGTACTCTGCCAGAGGAAAGTCTTTTTAATCCAGAGATTCAATTCTGATTACCCGGTTTTTGGTTAATAAAAATTCTTTAGATGTATTGACGTAAAACCCAATTTTTCATTTATCATTTTTTCAATGTCCTCTGCGTATTCTGTGGTTACAAAATTCAATTAAAAATTCATAATCGGTTCAATCGTCCCTTTTGGACTTTAACGGATTGAGTGGGTTTCCCTTTTCCCATGGCTGAAGGCCATGTGCTAACATCTTTCTTTTCCCATGACTGAAGGTCATGGGCTAAGCTCTGGCGGCCACTCCGAGGCCTCGTACTCTGCCAGCCGATAGCTTTTAAATCCTAAAAGTCTATTCCAACCACATGGAGTATCCGGTTAAAAAATATCTTTTCTAATTATTGAAACAAATTCCAATTAACAAATCCCAAATCACAAACAAAATTCCAAATAACAAATTCCAAATCACAAACCCCAAATCCCAATTAACAAAAAACAAATTCCAAATAACAAAAATAAATTCCAAATATCAAATCACTAATTCCAAAAAATAAACACCAAAACCCAAATCAAAAAATACAAATAACAAATAACAAATAACAAATCC
>JALXCH010000556.1:7547-11763 GCA_026991005.1 Calditrichia bacterium
GTGTTTTCTGTGGTTTTATTTTTCTGTGGTTCCGTGGTGGCAAAAATTTCTCTTGCATTTTTGAAAAAAATTTTTTAACTATGTATAGGGATTCCAAATACATCAGGGATGAGGGAAAATTCAGAGGATTTAATATCGGTAATATGCCATGTTTGCACCGATTTACCAGATATTTCCGCAACTTCACCCAAAACCCGTCTTCCAAACTCTACCCTCTCCCCTATCCCATACTCCCTTTTTACTTTTTACTTTTTACTTTTTACTTTTTACTCTTTACTCTTTACTATTTACTCTTTTCTCTTTTCTCTTTTCTCTTTTTCCATTTTCCATTTTACATTTTACATTTTACATTTTTAATTTTTCATTTTTCATTTTCCATTTTCCATTCCCCCAATGCTCTCTCTGAAAACATCGAACTTACGCCAAAAACATTTCTTTATTATAAAAACAAAATACATCCCGGAAGGAGGTCTCTACCATGAACCGCCCCTTTGTTTTTTATGTCCTTATGTCCCTTATGCCCTTATTCCTGGTCTGCGAAAAGGAAACGGTTTCCATAAAACCGGCGAATGTAACCTTACGTGCCGAATACGTAGGGGTTACCGAAGCCTGGCTAAAGTTGCAGACCCATGGGGCAAAAACCGGGGTAAAAATTAAACGGGGCAATAAAACTATTTTCCGAACTGCTGAAATAAACAAAGACACCGTAGTGTACGACAGCACCCTTTTACCGGCACATACCTACAATTATGCTTTATTTTTACAGGATGGACGAGGGGATTGGCACAAAGCGCAGGAGGAGCAGATTACCACCATGGACACCACCAGCCACAATTTTCAGTGGGAGGTGGTGGAGTTTCCCAGCCCCTATGGCAGCGGGGCTTTATATGATGTGGCTATTATTAACGAGAACGACATCTGGGCGGTGGGGGAGATATATTCGGATAGTACACATGATTGGTTGCCTTATAATGCGGTTCACTGGGATGGGAGTAAGTGGGAATTAAAAAAGATTCCATATTATGATGAAACAGGTTATGCCTGGTATACACCTATTCATAGCATTTTAGCTTTTTCAGAAAATGATATATGGTTTGAAGCAGGGATTCATTGGAATGGTGAGAAGTATATTTCGAAAAAAATAAATATCAATTTTCCTTCTCATGTAAATAAAATGTGGGGTACATCCAGCAATGATTTCTACATTATAGGAAATAACGGATTAATTGCCCACTACGACGGCAGAAGCTGGCAGCGGATAGAGAGTGGGACGGAGACTACCATACAGGATATCTGGGGTATACCAGATCCATATACAGGCGAATGGTTAATTCTATGCGCTGCATCTCCAGGTTATGGCATATCAAACGCAGGCATTATCCGAATAAAACCTGACCAAACCGTAGAAAAATTCACCTGGGTTTCCGGGCGAGCGGTCCGATCTGTGTGGTTTGAGTCATCATACAATATCTTTACATGCGGAAGCGGAATTTTTCGAAAAAGAAAAAGCACTAAAGATGGATGGGAGGAAATTGGTGGAATAAATGTCATTCCCGCCCAAACGGAGAGAATAAGAGGTACAAAAATAAATGATGTTTTTGTGGTAGGACATTTTGGTTATATCGCGCATTTTAACGGGAATGACTTTTCCGTCATCAGACCTAATGGCAGAATATTGTATATGTCTTGTGACTACAAAAATAATTTAATGGTTGCGGTAGGCGAAGATGGAAGGAATGCGTACCTGTTACGAGTACTGCGCTAAAGAGTAGAGGAAAAACAAATGAAACAATTATTTAATCATCAAAGGTCTCCTCCACGTAAACATAATGCGGTGACGCTGCCACGTCACCGCACGAGATGTGCAAACAAAAACTCCTTACCTTCCCTTTTCCTTGAACAGAATAGATTAGAGGTGTTTTTGTTTGCGTAGAGAATATAAGATAGATCATAACTATTTTCCATAAAAAACAAAAAAGGAGAATACCATGAATCGATTTTACATAAGGTTCTTGACTCTTGTATTTTTATTGATTTTTCTCTCGATTAATGGTATATGTCAGGCGAAAAAAATAGATAGCCGGGTATGGAGTATAGCTTACTGGCAAGATATGGCAAAAAAAGGTCTGGTGGAGGTTGCCAAACCCACTCCGGTTACTCCACCTGTTTACACCGGTAGCACCATAAATGAATCGCTTTCTTTAACTGGAAATTCACCAGATGTGCCGATTATTGATGCAACCAATGTAACCCAGAGTGAAAATTCGGTATTTGTTAATCCTCATGATAATACCAAAGTACTCAACTCAAATAACTCCACAGACTTTCCTGCAACGGTTATCTACGGAGCCAGCGGTTTCTTCACCAGTGACGGCGGTTCCACCTGGAATGGTTCTGTACAGGGTGTTGGGGGTACCAATAAAGGTGATCCTGCCACAGCAATTGACCTGAATAACCGATATTACGTAGGCTATATTGCCGCTAATTACGGACAGGGAGTTGCTTATTCTACAGATGAAGGTTCAACCTGGACACATGTACAAGTAGCGCCGGGCGGATATATTCTTGATAAGAACCATCTCTGGGTAGATAACAGCCCTTCCAGCCCTTATGCAGGAAATTTGTATAGCGCCTGGACGAATTTTCAGGGAGGGACCAATTATGAAGAAATTGAACTGGCTCGTTCTACCAATGGTGGTTTAAGTTGGTCTTCACCTGTAAATATCAGTTCTGCTGTGGCTGCAGGTAGCCATAACCAGGGGGTAAACATCCAGACCGGCCCCAATGGAGAAGTTTATGCAGTGTGGGCAATATATGATAGTTGGCCGGCTGATGAAACCGCGCTGGGTTTTGCCAAATCAACCGATGGTGGTGTCACCTGGCAGCCAGCCACCCGTATCATTTCCGATATTAGGGGCATTCGTATTACCGGAACTTCAAAAAACATGAGAGTAAACTCTTTTCCGGTAATGGCAGTTGATATTTCCGGCGGTCCGCGCAATGGTTGGATTTATGTAGTATGGGCAAATTATGGAGTTCCTGGAATAAATCAAGGTCCGGATATCGATGTGTATATGATTCGTTCTACTGATGGAGGAAATAATTGGTCCGCACCTATTCGAGTGAACCAGGATCCCATAGGGCACGGAAAAGAGCATTATCTACCCTGGATAACTTGTGACCCTATAACCGGTGTGTTGAGTGTGATTTTTTATGACGACCGCAACGTCAGTGCTACCCAGTGCGAAACTTTTGTCGCGGTTTCCCAGGATGGAGGGAATAGCTGGGTGGACTTCAAAGTAAGCGATGTGGCGTTTACCCCTTCACCAATACCTGGAATAAGTGGTAAATATTTTGGTGATTACTTAGGAATTTCCGCCCGTGGGAACCGTGTTTACCCAATCTGGACAGACAATCGCACCGGAAATGCTCTGGCATATGTTTCCCCTTTTCAAATTATCGAGGTCACAGTAGATCAACAACTTTCCGATGGCACTTCGGTCGATTCTGTAGGGCGCTGGGAAGGTGGACCGGATTTCATTCCTTATAATGCACCCCATTCCTTTTACTTTGCGATCGGTTCAACAGAAATCTTACGCGGTTCTCAGAAGATCATATCTAACGAGAAATATCACAAATGGAGTCTGGATGAAACGGTTATTAACCACAGGGAATTTCATATAACGAATAACTTTCCGCTACAGTTAATTTCAAAATTCCACCCAACCAAGCCCAATGTCATTATACGGAACTCATTACTCAGTGCCCCGAGTAAAGATGGTGGTGTAGTGGAGTTCAAGGACCCCTGGCTGATTGATTATCCTGATCCTGACTATGGTAATAACAAACGCAATCAGGGAATGAATGCACCATTCAAGAGTCGCCCATCACCCTTCAACCCTGACTATGCCACCAGTTACAACGGTGACATCTATCAGGGCGTGTTTTTGAATCAAGGCTATAATCAAGGTCATTGGACACCACCCTACTACTCCGTCCGCGCCCAGCAAACCCAGACCATCCCCTTCCACGGAGAGGACATCACCTGGTACTTTGAAGGCTGGGAAGGCGAGCAGGTGCAGTTTCAGCATCCCAACCAGAGAGAGACGGCGGTGGTGTTTAAGCAGGACGGTGCAGTAGCTCGGGCTGTGTACAAGGGACATCTGGCCAGCAATACCCGCTATGCCACCCGGGGGAATAATGCCCGCAAGATAGC
>JALXCH010000557.1 GCA_026991005.1 Calditrichia bacterium
GTAATCTTCCAGCTTGTTGTACAGGGAACGTCGGCTAATACCTAAAATCTCCGCTGCTTTCAGTTTGTTGCCGTTCACCGCTTTCAGGGTCTGGATAATCATGGTTTTTTCCACTTCGGAGAGGGGAGTCCCGGCTTTAAAGCTGATAATTTCCCGTCCCAGTTTATTGTCCTGGATCTGGCGAGGCAGATGTCGCACGTCAATCACATCGGTGGCGCCCAGCATGGCACGCAGTACAATATTGCGCAATTCCCGAATGTTGCCCGGCCAGCTGTAATTCTTCAGCACCTGCACCGCTTCCCGGGTGAACCCTTTAATTTCTTTCTTCAGTTCCATATTAAACAGGTGGAGAAAATATTTCAAAAGGTAGGGGATGTCCTGTTTCCGCTCCCGCAGCGGAGGCAATTCAATGGCAAATACGTTAAGGCGATAGTAAAGATCTTCCCGGAATTTTTCCTGTTCAATCAACTCCATTAAATCGATGTTGCTGGCGCAGATAATGCGCACATCCACTTTGATGGGTCTGTTGCTCCCCAGCCGTTCAATCATGTTGGTTTCCAGCACACGCAGCAACGAAATTTGTACCGGGATGCTCATGGTTCCGATTTCGTCCAGGAAGAGAGTCCCATGGTTAGCTTCTTCGAATTTTCCTTTTTTATCGGCAATGGCGCCGGTAAAGGAGCCCTTCAGATGCCCGAAGAGTTCGCTTGCCACCAGTTCCCGGGGAATCCCTCCGGTATTCACGGCCACAAAGGGATGCTCCTTCCGGGGCGAAAGGTCGTGGATGGCGCGAGCGACCAGCTCTTTCCCGGTTCCACTTTCCCCTAAAATAAGTACAGACACATCGGTAGGAGCAACCTCTTGGATCTTCTGATACACCTCCTGCATCGGCTTGCTTACCCCCACCATGTTGTGGAAGTGAATCAGTTTCTTTAGCGCCTGTTTGCTCTTTTTCTCGGAATGTTCCCCGATGTTCAGAGTCTCTTCGATTATTTTGATTAATTTTTGGGATTTAAACGGTTTGGTGATGTAATTAATGGCGCCGGATTGCATGGCTTCTACCGCATGTTCGATGGACCCGTAGCCCGTCATCATAATCACCTTGATGGTAGGAAACTGCTTATTGATCTTTTTCAGTAAATCCAGACCATCCATTTTCTGCATCTTCCAGTCGGTGATAATCAAATCGAATACATCCTTCTCCAGGTAGCGCAGTGCCACATTCCCATCCGGAGCGCCTTTTACGTCGAATCCTTTCGTTGCCAGGAGGGTGGTGAGTCCATCCAGCAAATTTTCGTCATCATCAATGATCAGGATTTTATTTCGTTCCATCTTCTATTTCCGGTTTTATTTTTCTCGCCAGAATTTAATTCAAAATCTTCGTTCGTTGTCAAACAAAATTAAATATCTGTACAAAAGAGAACCACAAAATTTTTTTCCGTTTGGTACACTCTTACTTCTACCTGCATCGTTCTTGGATGCATGAAATTCCTTTTTCCGGACGTTCTTTTGCGTTATTCAGCAGAATCTTAGACAAAGTTTTTTCTTCAATTTCACAGGATGGTGAAATTTCCAACACCAGAGCTGGTGTTGATTCAGTCCAGATGAAATTTCGCCAGAAGATTTTTAAATTTTTTATTCACAGTAAATTATTAAGGCGCAAAGGAAATAATTTAAGTGCGCGGAAGCTCCACGAAAAAGCGGGTTCCCTTGCCCACTTCCGATTCAAAGTACAGCCGACCTTCGTGCGCTTCCACGATCTTTTTCGAAATGGCTAATCCTACTCCCCCGCCACCGGGTTTGGTGGAAAAATACAGGTCGAAAATTTTTCCCCGAATGTTTTCGGGAATTCCCTGTCCGGTGTCCCGGATCACCACCATGATTTTATCTTCATGTTCGAAGGTACGGATGTACAGATCACCACCATCCTTCATGGCATCGAAGGCGTTCAGAATGATGTTCAGGAGCACCTGTTTTATCTGGTCGTGGCTGATGTTCACCATGGGGAGGTTCCTTCCCAGCCGCACATGTAATTTAATCTGCCGCTCTATGGCCTGCTGATTTACCAGTTCCAGCACTTCGCGCACCACATCGTTGATGTCTTCGAAATTCAGCTCCACTTCTTTCGGTTTAGCCAGGTTGAAAAATTGATCCAGCAATCGCGTAATTCGTTCAATTTCCGTGTGTAGAATTTTAATGGATTTCCGCATCTTCTGCTTGCTCTGGTGGTCAATCGGTAAATTTTCGGTAAGTCCTTCCAGGACCTCGGTGTGAATCGCCAGCGAACTGAGCGGGTTCCGGATTTCGTGCCCCACACCGGAAGCAAGCTGGCTGATGATGGTGTAGCGCATACTCCGATGCAGGTTCTGCTCCAATTCCTTGAGCATTTCCAGGTTTTTCATGTACAAAATAACTCCGTTTACTTTCCCATCTTCCTGTAACGAAAGAGCATGGACCTGCACCTGGATTGTTTTCCCATTAAGCAAATTCACCGTAAGCTGTTTCCGCACGGAATGGGTAATGGGATCCTTTGCCCGCTTAAAAATTTCCACCAGAGCCGGATTTTTATCCAGAATTTTCCGCAGCGTCTCCTCTGCCCGAGTCTTGGAACTCACCTGAAAAAGGTTCAATAAATAATCGTTGTAGGAAATGATGTTCATGTCCATATCCAGAATCATCAATCCTTCGTGTACTACTCGCATCATGGCCGTAATCCGTTCTTCGGATTGACGAAAACTGGCATTCAGATCGAAAGTTTTGTCGAAAAGTCGGTTCAACTGAGAAAATAGGGGGGCAAACTCGTCCTGCTTCTTGTATTTCACCCGATACTGGTAATCGGTCTCGTTCAATTTCTTCAGAGCATTCTCGATATTTTGCAAACTACTCTGGTAAATTCGCGAAGTCAGGAATACGGTAAGTACGATAATTCCCAGAGCAATACTGCTGGCAACGACCAGAATGTACCGGCGGGTGTTGTAAAAATTTTCCAGATGTTTCATGGAAATGACAGTGCGGAGGTATCCCTGTTTTACGCTATCCTGCATGATGGGATACACCACATCTAAAATCTCCTGGTTCTTTTCCCACTTTCTATCGACGATAGTAGGATGACCTGTCTCCAGAATGGATAGGTCGCGGGGAGAGGTGTACACTTTTCCTTCTTTAGAGGGGTCGTCGCTAATGATAATATGGTTGGTTGTGTCAATCAGCAAAATGTGCAGGATTTTGGAATCTTCGCCGCTAAAGCGGTTCATCAAGCGGCGCGTGGGATATTTGTTGTACTGCGAGAATTTGGAAATATCAAAACGCTCGGATACAATTACATTTTTTACCTGTTCCACCAGCAAATAAGCTAATTTCTTGGTCAGATCGGCATAAAAGGCGTTGATGCTAATGTAAAGAAAATACACAATGATGGCTTCTAAAATCAGGGTGGCACCACCAATGATTAAAATCTTTTTGTAAAAAGCCTTCATCCGCTCCCTTTGGTTAAATTCAACTTTTCAAAGTTACACATTATTTCTTCGGATTTCCAATTCCTGCGGAAAAATTTCATTTCAGGAGTTAATTTCCACGTTGAATATTCTAAATTATTCATTTCGGGATGCCGGTAAGGTAAACACCTCCCGGTTTATGTTAACTGAGCTTTAAGCAAACTATTAATATTAAGTGCATAGAATTTCTACTATTTTTTTCCTGGTTGTATTTGTCTTGCCATAATTCCGCCTGAGCCTTACAAATAATAGCAAAAGCTATTCCACAAAGCAATTCACAAATATTCCCGAGATAAACAGTGAATGGGCAGAAAACGTTATATTTAAAAAAAGCGGGAACCTGGTGTTAAAAGAACCATAAATAGGTATATTAAAATAACCTGAGTGAAAATTATTGGTGACATATTTTCTGGACCTGTGATTTAATGAGATGTTTAAAGCTGGTTTTAATGAAACAACTACTTGATTTTATTGAACGCTACAACTATTTTAATCAAGAATTTAGGAGAGAATATGGTTTTACTGAATAAGTACAAAAAGATTCAAGATCAATTAAACATTATCGGTAAATCGGAGAAGATTCGGGAGGTTGTGGAGCTTATTATTTCCGTTGCTCCCACC
Source organism: Calditrichia bacterium (assembly GCA_026991005.1). The sequence goes on from JALXCH010000557.1 coordinate 4,116, forward strand.
AATATTTCGGTATTGATTACGGGAGAGAGTGGAGTTGGTAAGGAAATTGTCGCAAAAGCCATCCATCAGCTCAGTCCCCGCCGCGATAAACAAATGATTTCGGTGAATTGTGGTGCCATTCCCGAAGGATTGCTGGAAAGCGAATTGTTCGGGCACGAACGGGGTGCTTTTACCGGCGCCATTGCCACTAAGAAAGGATATTTCGAACTGGCAGATGGCGGTACCATTTTTCTCGATGAAATTGGCGAGATGCCTCTGCACACCCAGGTTAAATTGTTACGTGTGCTGGAAACGGGTGAATTCATGCGCGTGGGTAGCGGAGAGCTGCGGAAGGTGGATGTTCGGGTACTGGCTGCAACCAATCGAGATCTGGAGCAGATGGTACGGCAAAACAAATTCCGCAAAGATCTGTACTACCGCTTAAAAGCAGTTACCATTCATGTACCTCCGCTGCGAGAACGGAAAGAAGACATCCCCTTGCTTCTGGAATATTTTGTTGAGCAGAGTATTCAGAACAATCACATCGAGTTTAAGGGATTTACTCCCGATGCCATGAAGGTGATTATGGAATACGATTGGCCGGGAAACGTGCGAGAGTTGAAAAATTTTGTGGAGTCCATTGTCGTGCTTTCTGCGGGCAAAGTGGTGGATGCCCAGATGGTACGCGATCATCTGAAGCATTATCAGGAAGTGGAAGAAATGCCCCAGGCGCTGCCCATCCCCATGCATAAAAGTGCAGAGCAGGCAGAACGGGAACTGATTTACAAAGCTCTACTCTCTCTGGGAGTGGAAGTGCGCGAAATGCGCCAGATTCTGGAAAATATTAACAATCGATTGAATCACAATATCCGGGAGCGCGAGATTGAGGATATCGATATTCAGGATGAAGAGGTAATCCCCATCGAAGAGATGGAAAAGCAGATGATTCGTAAAGCGCTTCTGAAGTTTCATGGCAATAAGCGCAAAGCAGCCAATGCCTTGCAAATTAGCGAACGAACTTTATATCGAAAACTGAAAGAATATGGGATTCAATAAAAAACTCATTTTGAGCATAGTTTTACTTGTTTTTTTCTCCTGTGTTCATTATTCTTTTAAGGGGGCATTGCCTTCGTACATTAAAACGATCTATATAGAAGATTTTGAGGATAATTCCAATTATCCCGGTGCGCGCGAGCAGTTGATGGAGAAATTAACCAATGCTTTTGTGAATAACAACATTCTTCATGTGCTGAACCAGCGGGATGGAGCGGATTTAATTCTGTCCGGCAAAATTGTTTCGGTGCAAAAAAAGGCAATCAGTTTTTCCCAGCAAGAGGTTACCAAAGAGTTCCACATGACGGTTACTTTGCAGGTGGAATGTTTGAATACCCATACCAACAAACCGCTCTGGAAGAAGACACTTCAGCGGTATGGTACCATTTCCGGTACGGCACTCACCGAGGAAATTGACCGGGCGGTTTCGGTGGCAATTGATGATCTGGTGGAAGACATCATCACCAATACTATTGCCGCCTGGTAAATAATCGGGTAAAAAGTTCTGTTTTGTGATAAAGGAAAGGAACACCATGATGGCGAAATTTTTATCGGTAGAAAATCTGGAACAGGTGTATCAGGAAAATCCCAATTCTCTGATTTTTGCTTATTTGGCCTCCCGTTATGTTGAGCAAGGTGAGTACACGCGAGCGGTGGAATTGTGCGAAAAGGGGCTGGAGGTATTCCCGGAATATGCCTTTGGCCATTACATTTACGGGTTGGCACATTATTATTTGAAAAATTTTACCCGTGCCAAATCTGAACTGGAAATTGCCCTGGCATACGATCCGATGAGTCCCCAGGCCTGGAAGATTCTGGCAGACATCCACGAGAAGTTGAATCTGGCAGCATTGACTCAGGAAAATTACCTTTACTACTATCTGGTGGATCCTTTCAGTAGCGAAGCAGCCGAAAAATTCTATTCCCTGGATGTGGCTCAGATGCTGGGTGGTATGGGAGAAATTCTTACAGAAGAGAGCGAATCCGAAGCGGTAATGGAAGAGAGTGTAAGCGAGAAAAATCCGTTCGAAGATTTATTCGGTTCTGAAGATCGGGGGAATGATGAATTAGATCTGGATGAAGTTCTGCGTGAGACCCTATCCGATCTGAAGAGCAAACCTCAGGAAGAGGAGGGAAAAGAAAAGGAAGTGAGTGAACCGGTGACGGAAGAACCGTTTAGTTCTGATGAACCTTCTCCCGAAGAGGCTGAACTCACCCGGGAAATGGATGAATTGTTCCGGGAATTTGAAGAGGGCGTAAAGGAAGAAACACCTCCCGGAGCGGAAGAGAAAAAAGAAACGGTGGAAGAAGTACTATCTCCTGAGGAAGAAACAGAATTCCCCGAAGACTTTGTGGAAGAGGGCGAAGAAGAACCGATTGATTTCAGTGCGGTGGTTGCGGATCTTATCTCGGAAGGTGAAGAAACGGAAGATAAAAAGAAGGATAAAGAGGAAAAGCTTGAACCGCCTCAAAACTCCGGTGGTGGGGAGGTGGTTACTGAAGAGGAACTGTTTACCGTCCCGGAGGAAAAAGAGCCGGAGAAGCCTTCTGAAGAAGAAAAAGTGGAAACGGCTGAGAAGGAAGAAGAACCTGCCTCTGCAACCCCTGAGGTTCAAAAAGAAAAAACAACCCACATTGGCAAGCCGCCGTTACTTTCCCCAACGCTGGGAGAAATTTATATTGCCCAGGGACGTTTTGAGGAGGCCATCGAGGTCTTCCGGCAATTGCTGGAAAAAGAACCGGACAATTCCCGCTACAAACGAAAGATTGAGGATTTACAACAGATTATCGAGAAAAAGAATTCTCTGGATTTACATGACTAATCAGGATGCAGGAAGTACCGCGCTAAAGGGATTGGGGGATTGTAAACATCCGAATAGAAAGCGCTGGAGATAAATCAGGTTGGGGTGAAAGGTTCTCTTTATGGCAATTGGTTAAACCGTTGTTTCATATTTTAAGATGATGGGAAAATGAAGAGATTCGGGTACAAGGGGCACATCGCCCCTTCTTTTTTAACCAGACTACATATCCGGAGCAAAGTCTGGTGGGGAATAATCCTGATATTCTTGCTAGGGATACAGGCCACGGTGTTTGGTGAAGATGCGCCGGAAATTCTCATTCGCTTTACTGCCCGGGCAGAAGCCCGAATAGAAAGCAGCAAACGCCTCCACACCCAAATGCAGGAACTCAACCGTTTGCTGGATGCTCTGCATCCCCAAAAGGTAGCAACGCTTTTTGCCCCTCGTATTCTTCCCCCAGATGCCGAGGAATTTCGCCGGGTTTTTAAAATCGTACCAGGCGACCGGGTGGATATTTCCCGGATACTCCCTCAAATTTCTCGCCATCCGGAAGTGGTGTGGGCGGAACCCAATCATGTGTACCACCTCCACCAGATGTCGGTAAACGATTCCCTTTACCCCCGACAATGGGCGCTTCCTTTAACCCGGGTACCGGAAGCCTGGCAGATTCAGCAGGGAAACCCGAATATCGTGGTGGGAGTAATCGATACCGGGGTGGATTATAACCACGAAGATCTGCAGGGGCAATATTGGGTAAATGCACCGGAGGATTTGAACCACAACGGAAAGCTGGATGAGGAGGACATTAACGGGATTGACGATGACGGGAATGGCTACGTGGATGATGTGATTGGCTGGGACTTTACCGACGCCCCCAACTTCCCGGATAACGGGGATTATTTGAAGCCGGATAACGACCCCATGGATGAATATCCCGGTGGGCATGGTACCGCCGTGGCAGGAATTATTGCGGCACGCACCAACAATGGTAAGGGAATTGCCGGTGTAGCCCCAGGCTCCCGGGTGATGATTCTGCGGGCAGGCACCGCGGCGGGTTTCCTGGAAGAAGATGACATTGCCGAAGCCATCCTTTATGCGGTTCAAAACGGATGTAAAATTGTGAACATGAGTTTCGGCGATGTGGTGTATTCCCATTTAATTAAAGATGCGGTGGATTACGGAACTCGCCGGGGGGTGCTATTTGTGGCTTCGGCGGGAAATGCCGGAAATTTTCAGCTTCAGTTCCCCGCTGCCTACGATAATACCATCTCCGTGGGAGCAGTGGACAGCTTGAGTAATCTGGCGGGATTTTCCAGCTATGGCGCTAAAGTGGATTTGGTGGCGCCCGGGGTGAACCTCTACGCCACCCGGGTGGATGATGCATACAGCAAAGTGAATGGAACGTCCTTTTCGGCACCGATGGTCAGCGGCGCGCTGGCTCTCATCTGGGCACAGGAACCTGAAGCGCCCTCAGCGGTTATTCGCTCCCGCCTGCTGGCAGGATGCCGCGATGTGAGCTATTATGGCTGGGATCCTTACTACGGACACGGGGTACTGGATGTGTACGCGTCTCTCATCAATACCCAGAATACCATCGCAGAAATTCATTATCCTGCAACTCTGAAGGGGATTCGGGAGGATACGGTTTCCATTCTGGGAACGGCTGTATCTTCCAGCCTGAAGAGCTACCAACTGGCTTACGCTGCCGGGGAGTTACCGGTAGCATTTCATCCCATAACAGAGGTTGCCGCACAGGTGCTGGATGGAAAATTGGGGGAGTGGGTTATCTCCGATTTACCGGATAGCATCTACGTCCTTCAACTAAAAATCAACAACTGGGATGGGAGTGAGGTGGTTCACAATACCGTGGTGGATATCGACCGTACCGCCCCCAGGGTCACGGAGCGCGAAATACTGCCCATGGTGGTGGGCAACCTGCGAGGGTATTTAATCAGAATCCAGAGTGACGACCGCACCATGGCTTACCTGATGTACCGGCTGGTGGGAGACGGGCAATTTGCTACGCTCACCAGTTCGGCTTATTTCGACCGCCAGCACACCTTTTTAATCACCCCGGATCGGGTGATGGGGCAAATTGAGTTTTACATGGAATTGAAAAACGCTTCGGGATTAACGGGGCGAGACGACAATAATGGGCAGTATTATCGCCTCGATCTGGAGCAGGAACTGGCTTTGCAGGAATCGTTTACTCTGCTGCACGAACAGCCGGGTTTTGGTTACTTCCTGGAGCGCAGTGCGGATTTCGATTCCAATGGGGTAAAGGATCTGGTGGCGTATGCTGCCTGGCCCGATGCTCCCCAGGCCCGGTTGAACACCGTTCGTTACGAGAATGGACAAATCGTTCACCATACCGCGGACATTCCTGCCTTCCCCCGGGATCTGACCGATGTCACCGGTGACGGCATCCCGGAGCTTTTTGCCGGTTACGGAGCAGAATCGTACCTTTTTCCGGGAACGTCTCTTCCGGAATTTACCGCTTCAGCCGTCACCTCACCACAACAGGATTTCTGGGTGGGACGCGTTTTCTGGATGGAAGGTTACCAGAAACCCCATGTGCTGGCATTGCATCAGGGCGTCTGGCAAATTTTTTTGATTATCAATCCCTTTACCTTCCAGGTAGCTCCATTCCAGACGCTGGATAATCCCACTGAGGGTGAAAACAGTTACGGAGTACCCCATGCCTTAATTGGTGACCCCGATGGAGATGGACGGACGGAAATTATTCTGGGGGATTACGATGGGGATGTGATTGTTTACCGGGATGATGGCAATGATCATTTTTCGCCGGTTGCCTGGCGGCGGATGCCCGGCGAGGATGCCACCCACCAGCTCGCCATGGGCGATTTCGACGGCGATGGGTTGCAGGAAATTGCCATAGCTACTCGCCACCGTGCCAGCTACGTGGGCGAATCCTCCGTGCTGGATCAGTTCTGGTATCTGGATATCCTGAAAATTGTCTCGCCGGATTCGCTGGCGGTGATTCATCAGGATTATTTTCACGGGTTGCACGACGAGAAGGGAATTTTTAACGGGCTTACCGCAGCGGATTACGATGGAGATGGGCAGGATGAACTTTTCTTTACTCCTTACCCTTACGCCTATTATTTGCAATTTCGGCAGGGGGAATGGGTAGTGGATTGGTCTCATCGCGGAGTAAACAGCGTGGCGGTGCCGCCTTTGAACCCGGGGCAATTTTTGTTGGTGGGCGATTCCACCCTGATGGTGTGGCAGCGAGAGGAGGTGGGTACCCGCCCCCCGGCGCCGCGCAATGTGCGCATCCTGGCTGCGGACACCGCCCGGGTGGTGCTGAACTGGCAGCCTGTCTCCGGTGCCCAAAAATATCTGGTGCAACGCCAGGCTGTGAACAGTGGTTTCACACTTCAATTTACTGCTCTGCAACCGCCCTGGACGGATTCCAGCGTCACTGCCGGAGCGGGTTATCGCTACACGGTGCAGAGTGTGGATGCTTCCTTCCCGGATTCCGTGAGCGTTCCTTCCTCCGCCGTTACGGTGTACTGTGTACCTCCCCCGGCATTGGTTTCGGCACAGGTGCATTTACCCGACCAGGTGGTGCTGGAATTTTCGGAACCGCTGGGAGAGCGCTCGTTCCGGGTGAACAACTTCTGGCTTCGACCGGAAAATCAGGCACCTACCAGCGTGGTACGGGGGAGGAATGCTGCTCAGCTTCTGCTCTCTTTTGCTTCTGCTCTGCCGGAAGGGCAGCATCAACTTGCGGTGTTCCATCTGGAAAGTCGCCAGGGAGTGCCACTTTTCCAGGATACGTTGTGGATTGATCTCGCTGTTCATTTTACGGAAAATCCCCCTTATTTAACCCGAGCAGAAATCCTCTCCCGGAAAGAGCTGTTGGTGGAGTTCGATCGTCCCATGGAAAAGAGTTCTGTGGAAAATCCCGAAAATTACACCCTGGAGCCGGATGATCGGGTGGTGGCGGTGCACCAGGATTCCAGCGATGCCCGGCGGGTGTGGCTTTCGCTAACCGGAAGAAATCGTCTGGGAGCGCTGGGAGTGGATTACTACCTGACGGTGCGCAATGTGCGGGATGTGCAGGGTGTACCCATACAGGAAGGTGTGGGAAATCGTTTGCTGTTACGGCAGATTGTAACCGATGTGAGCAAACTGTTTGTGTTTCCCAATCCCCTGCGGCCGGAAATGGGGCAAAATGAAATTACGTTTGGAAATGTACCCCGGGGATGCGAAATTTTCGTCTATTCTGCTTCCGGAAAGCTGGTTCGCCGTTTGAAGGAGGAAGATGAGAACGGAGGTGTGTTCTGGGATTTGCGCAACGAGCTGGGGCAACCGGTGAGCAGCGGTGTGTACATTTTTGTGGCTCATTTTCAGGAACAATCGAAAATAGGGAAGTTCGTCATTTTGAAATAGGAGAGAACCAGGATGGAATATAAAAACTCCATTGTAATTGCTGTTACCGGTGGTATGGGGTGCGGACAAACCACGGTGTGTAACTTTCTGGCTCGCTGGGGAGCGAAGATCATTAACGCCGATCAGGTGGCGAAACAGGAGATTGAACGCAACGAGGAGATTAAGAAGGAGTTAAAGAAAGCGTTCGGTAGCCGAATTTTTTACCGAAACGGGCGTTTGAATCGCAAATTGCTGGCGCGCATTGCCTTCTCCGATGCCGCCAAAACCCAGCGCTTAAACCGCATTGTGCATCCCCAAATGGTGGCCCGGGTAGTGGAATTAATTGAGCAGGCACGCGAGAGCGGAAAATACCCCATCATTGCCGTGGATGCTGC
>JALXCH010000558.1 GCA_026991005.1 Calditrichia bacterium
GGTAAATTTTTCCACTTCCGGGCCGGTGACTTCCACCGCCAGCCCCAGTAGCCCGTTGGCACCAAAATGATGCAGCAGGTTTAGCACAATGTCCTTGGCGGTTAGTCCCCGGGGACGCTCACCCTTCAGAACAAGTTTGGCACTGGGCGGTACTTTAAACCAGGCTTTTCCGGTGGCCCACACTGCAGCAATATCCCGGTCGCCCATTCCCTGCCCAAACGCTCCCACGGCTCCCACAATATTGGCATGGGAATCGGTGGAAACCAGGGTCGCTCCGGGAACGGCCAGTCCTTCTTCAATAGCGGTATGCGTGCCAATTCCCACGTTGATGTCGTACACCCGGATTCCCTTTTCCCGGGCAAACTGACGGCAAAAATGCTGGTTGGCGGCGTATTTCTGGTCGGAACCGGTGGGATTGGTATCGAAGGTAAAGAATGTTTTTGAAGGGTCGTCGATATCCAGCCCGTATTCAATTAAATTTTTCACCACGTTGGGACCGCCGAAGTCCCGGGCAATTCGCACATCGATTTCCACATCCACAATCTCCCCCGGCCGAACAACTTCTTTTCCCGCATGACGTGCCAGAATTTTCTCGATAATCGTCATAGGTAAACCTCATTCTGTTTGCATCACATGTTTAACACCATTCCTTCCTCCCTCCGGTAAAGGGGAATCCGGCAACCTGGGTTGCTGCCGGATTCCCTTCCCTAAAAATAGAGAACTGTCTTCCAGCGTTTTATTTCAACTTTTCGATAATGGCATCCGTCATCTGGTAAGTGCTGGCAGCGCCTTTTTCCACCACCTCGGGGCTGCCCTTCATCTTTAGCATATCGTAAGTGCGCACCTTTCCTTCTGCAATTACCTCGGCAATGGCACCACGGATGCGATCCGCTTTTTCCTTTTCACCGATATGATCCAGCATCATGCAGGCGGAAAGAATCATGGCAATGGGGTTGACGATGGGCGGATCGTAAGACTCGTACTTGGGTGCCGAACCGTGGGTGGGTTCAAAAATCGCTACTTCCTGCCCGATGTTGGCACTGCAAGCGAAACCCAATCCACCCACCAGACCGGCAAATCCATCGGACACGATATCGCCGAACATATTCCCGGCTACAATGACTCCATAATCTTCCGGATTTTTCGTAAGCCACATCATCATCGCATCGATGTTGGTGTTCCACAGTTCGATGTGGGGATATTCTTCCGCTACCTGCCGGGCAATAGAAAGCATCATACCAGAGGTCTCGCGAATCACATTGGGTTTTTCGGCAACGGTTACTGATTTGTAACCGTATTTATCGGCATACTCAAACGCTGCCCGCACAATGCGCTCTGTGTATTTTCGGGTAAAAATCCGGGTGCTAATGGCAATTTCTTCCCGGGGAACATTGGCATATTTTTGCATTTTAGGATGAGTTAACAGGGCGTTGAACACCTCTTCCGGCGGATTGGTCCACTCCACACCGGAATAGAGTCCCTCGGTGTTCTGGCGGAAAATCACCACATCCACTTCCGGTTCCTCAATGGTATCGTTCGGCCCCTTGCGAATGAAATTCAAAGGATTGCCTTTGAAGGTTTTGCAGGGACGCATACAGATGTCCAGGTCGAAATGCTGGCGCAATCCCACGATGGGACTGTAATAGACATACCCCTTACCCTGGAGTTCCGGCGCCAGCTCTTTGGCTGCCTCGGACTTGGGTTTGGAAGTAATGGCGCCAAACAGTCCAATTTTATGCTCCTCCAGCAAATTCAGGGTTCGCTGCGGCAGGGGATTCCCTTCTTTACACCAGAATTCCCAGCCAATATCGGCATGTACATATTCCGCTTCGAAACCTACGGCATCTAATACCCGAAGCGCCTCCGGTAAAACAATTTTACCGATTCCGTCTCCCGGCATGGTGACGATGGTACGCTTACTCATGAATTCCTCTCCTTCTGTTTAATTTTCCGCTATGTTCGGTTAATTTTTTTCTTGTTTTGAATAATTGTCTCTGCTTCCACCGGCGTTCTTAAACAGTACCTATCCGCTTTCTATACCAATTTTTCGAAAATAGAATCCGCTTCCTTCCCGAATTTTTTCTGCATTTTGATGGTGTAAATGTCGTGAATGATGTAATCTTTCGTCAGCAGCACCATTCCCTGATTCAGTGTGTAAGCGGCTGTGGTTAATCCGTCGTCCTTAAAATTGATAATCATCATACTGCGATCGTCAATTACCGCGGCCAGCCGTCTGGCTTTGCGCTCCTGGCGGATTTCATGCTCGCGGCCGTGGCGGAAAGTTCGCTGCAAACTGTAGGGAGACTCCCCAAAGAGCACCATAAATATTTTCACACCGGCCTGTTCCCGTGCCTCCAGGGTGGTATGCAACCGCTCCAGTTCCTCCGCCCAGATGGAGATGTAGATTTCTTTTTCCGCCGAGGAAATCAACTCCTCCAGCTTGCGAAAGATATTCTCCTCGCCGGAAATGTTCCAGATGTAGTGCTGCTCGTAACCGTCCCGGCGATACATTTCGGACAGTTTTTCTTCCAGATACGTTACGCTGTGTAAAAAATCGGCTTTGAGTTTTTTGAGGATTTCTTCCGGGGGAAAAGGTACGTAGCGGCGGGGATCGCTCCCCAGCACCTGGATCACCTCCCGTTCCTGCAATTTATTCAGTACTTCATAAATTTTGGAAGCGGGAATTCCCGAGCGTTTGGCTACTTCGTAACCCGTAGCGTGGGGTTCTTTCAGCAATGCCACATAGGCTTTTGCTTCGTAAACGGTAAAGCCTAGTGCCTTTAAATGCTGCAGCACATCCATAGTTACCACCCTTGTAGTTAATAAAACTTAATGAATGGAAAAGGGAGGTTCAAGGAGAAAAATATTTCCTGTTCCGGGAAAGGAGAGGTTTGGGATTAAGAAAATCGTTTAACCGCAAAATTCACAAAAAAATCGAAATGAATTGTAATATTAAACTCTTCAGAAACCCTTTGCGGGGTTTGCGCCTTCACCGCGTCCTTTGCGGTTTTATGAATTAACCGCAACGGGCGCAAAGCACGCTGTGAAGCATTCTGTGAAAAAAAACAAACCCCAAACGATTTCTCCGGAAGGGAAAATTGAAATCGGATGTTTCCGGGATATCACATAATTGTTGCAACAAATTTCATTCGGTCCCTTACGGGACGAATGAATGTGGGTGTTGGGAATACCATTCCCACAGATAAATCAGTGGGCTAATTGCACACCGTCCCTCCGGGACGGATTCTGGGGGAAATGACGTAAACAGATTCAACTGGCACAATTTACATCCAAGAACATTCCTTGAAAAAATTTTTTATCCATCGCGAAGCGGTGGGATGCTATTGCTTGCATTCGCAGACCCGTTCTGGTTGCCCATTTTGGGCAAGGACCTATGGATGATCTTCTGAAGAGCAAAATAACAAAATAGCCGTCCCGATAGGGACGGCCCTGGAGTTTGGCTCTTTTTGAGCGTACGTAACCTTTTCGACGGATTTATTTCCGTCTAATTAGATGGTTTAACGTTCTCAAAAGGATAGTTTTTTCTGCTTTTTACGTGCTTATTGCTATGCATC
>JALXCH010000559.1 GCA_026991005.1 Calditrichia bacterium
TTTGTTATTCATTATTAAAAATCTCCGAGAATTTTTATATAATATATCAAAAATTATCTGTATTTCAAAAAAATTTTTGAGCAATTGAAAATTGTGAATCACCAAAATTTTTAAAAAATAGGTGGTTTTGTAGCAGGGTATTGTTAAAGTCAGGTGAAATGTGAAAGTGTTTATTTACTGAAATTTAGTATTTTGATAAAATCCCTTTTGGGAAAAATGTAAATATTTATTGGTTATTGGGTTAAGATTTTCATAAATTTAACCATAACTAATAAAATAACAGAATGAAGATACAAATGAACGTAAAAAAGGACATATCACTTTTCAAACATGGTAGTTGCTGGTTACGTGCAGATTTTCATTTGCATACAAAAGCGGATAATGAAGCTTTTAAGGGTTGGGATGAGGATAAATTATCTTTCAAAAAGAATTTTGTGCAACGATTGAAGCAAGAGGATATTCGTGTTGCTGTAATTACCAATCATAATAAATTCGATAGGGATGAATTCAGGACATTAAAAAGACAAGCGAATAAAGAAGAGATTTTCCTTCTTCCGGGTGTGGAATTATCCGTAGGGGAAGGGAATGGGCTTCATGTTATAATTGTTTTTGAACCAAAAAACTGGATATCCGGGCATGACGATTTCATTAACAGGTTTCTGGATGAGGCATTTTCCCATGACGCGCGACAGGATCGAGAGAATCGTAACGCCCGAACCCACTGGAATCTTATCCAAATACTTGAAAAATTGAAGGAACACAGCGAACACGGGCGAGATAGTTTCGTCATCATGGCTCATGTGGAACAGGATAACGGATTTTGTTATGAGTTGAATGAAGGGAGGCAGAAAGAACTGATTCGCCATCCGTTATTTAAAGAGTTTGTGTTGGGATTTCAAAAATGTGCGACGCAGAAAAATAAAGAAAATTTAACAAGATGGTATGCTCCAGCGATTCCAGCATTTGTAGAAGGGAGCGATTGCAAATCTCTGGAAACTATCGGCAAGACTCGCCATGAAAATGGAAAACCCCAAAAAAGTTTTATTAAAATTGGCGATTTTAATTTTTATGCTGTGAAGTACGCACTGATGGATCCGCGTCGGAATATTATTGGAGAAAAACCGCCGGTACCTCAAAATGCATATATTGAATCGGTTATTTTTGAAACTTCGGCCAAAGCTCCTTTGGCTGGTAAAACTCTTTATTTGAATCACAACATGAACAATCTCATTGGTATTCGCGGGAGTGGAAAATCAACTATCCTGGAGGTGATTCGTTACGCGCTCGGTATAGAATTTGATCCTGTTGCAAAGGATAAAGATTATAAGGAAAAACTGGTAGAAATGGCATTAAGAAGTGGTGGAAAGGTGATTCTTACTTTGCGAGATAGGCATGGTACACCCTATCGTATCGAGCGGGTTTTGGGGGAAAGGCAGGTCATCTATCGGAATGGTACCCGTCTCCCTCATTTCTCGGCAGACGAAAATTTGATCAATGTACTCTATTTTGGACAGAAGGATTTATCGGAAGTGGGGACATCTGGATTTAGCCAATCCTTAATGGAAAAATTTTTTGGTAAACATGTAAAGGAAATTCGAGAAAAGATTCAACAAAGACGTAAAAATATTCTCCGTATTCTTGACCAATTAAAACAGCTTGGCGATATACAGGAAAAGAAAAAAGAGTTTATTGAAGAAAAAGCAGCTTTACAAGAAAAGTTACGGATTTTTAAAGAAAAAAAGGTAGATGAAAAATTAAACCGGCAGGTACAATTTAATAGGGATCGAGTTTATATTGAACAATTAATTGAAGCAGTACAGGAATTTGAAGCAGAGCTGAGGCGAATTGGAGAAAATACTGAAGAGGTGTTTGCTGATTTTGCCACTTACCATAGTGCTGAAAATAAAGAAATAATGCAACATGTACAATCGATCTGGCAAAAAGTTACAGAGAAAATTCAACTGGTAAAAACAACAGCAGAAGATTTAAATGATGATATTAGAAATTTGCGATATTTTTTAGAAGCACTTCAAAGGAAAATGGAAAAATTACAGGATGAATTTGCAGAAATTAAGAGAGCGATTAATATTCCGGAGATTAATCCCGACGATTTTGTAAAATTCAACAAACAGCTCACACTTGTTGAAGCCAAACTTCAGGAAGTTGAAAAGCTGGAAAAAAAGAAACTGGAAATGGAACATGTTTTACAGGAAAATTTAATTGATTTAAACAACCTCTGGCATCAGGAATTTCAAAAATTACAAGAAGGGGTTGATCAGTTAAATGCAAAGGGGCTTTCCATTTCTGTTGAATTGCAATACAAAGGCGATAAAAAAAGTTTTCTGGATTATTTAAGTGCTATAATTAAAGGTTCTGGTGTTACCTCCAGAAGTTTAAAAGCTATTGTTCAACAATATAACGATTGTATAGAAATTTATAATGATCTTCAAGCATCAGCATCCAAATTATCTGAAATTTTAAGCGAAAGTCAATTATCGAAATTTCGGGAAGCTTTTATGGAGAATCTGCGCGACCTATTGGTTTATCAGGTACCTAATCGCTATATTTTAAAATATAAAGGTAAAGATATAGCTGAGCATTCGTTGGGACAGCGGGCATCGGCACTGGTGGTTTTTTTACTGGCACGTCGTGAGAATGATTTGATCATTATTGATCAACCGGAAGATGATATTGACAATCAGTCCATTTATGAAGATGTGATTCGGGAACTAAATGAACTTAAAGAACAAACTCAATTTATTTTTGCAACCCATAATCCTAATATCCCGGTGTTAGGTGAGTGCGAACAAGTATTTGCCTGTCGATTTGAATATGAGAAAATAAATCTGGAAATCGGTAGCATCGATTGTCCTACAATTCAAAAAGCAATTATTGAAATTATGGAAGGTGGTCGGGAGGCATTTGAACAACGTAAACGAAAGTATAGCCTATGGAAGCAATAGAACTGCTGGAAATCATCGAACGAGGCGAAGATAGCCGCCACCAATTCAAACGCAATGTGACGAATGTTACCTCACTTTCGCAGGAAATATGTGCTTTTGCCAATTCTAAAGGCGGGATGCTTATCATTGGTGTGGCAGATTCAGGGGAAATTGTTGGGTTGAGTAACCAGGATATTCGACGCCTTAATCAGTTAATTTCCAATGCTGCCTCTGAAATACGAAATCCGATTAATCCGGAAACAGAAAATATTAAAATTAATGACAAGCTTGTTTTGGTGGTACATATTCCTGAAGGAAAAGATAAACCTTATTTCGCCAGCGATGGTGCAATATATGTAAGGTCTGGGGCTGACAAACGGAAAGTGACTTCAAAAGAAGAACTTCGTCGCCTATTTCAAGAATCAGATATTTTGCATGGGGATCAAGTTCCGGTTGAAGAAAGTACACTGGAAGATCTGGATGAGGATTATTTTGATCAATTTTACCAGAGAGAATTTGATCATAGCTTCCGAGAAGAAGCTGTGGATCTTAAAACTCTTCTTTCGAATCTAAATCTTGCAAGAGAAGATCGATTAAACGTAGCAGGGCTTTTATTATTTGGCAAGTATCCTCAAAAATATAAACCGCAATTTAACATCAAAGCAGTACATTTTGTTGGCTTGGACGATACTTCTGATGAATATATTGACAGTGAAGATATTAATGGTAAATTAGCAGAGCAGTACCGGGATGGTATGATTTTTATCATGAGAAATCTTAAAAAAGAACAAAAAAACCAGCACAGAAATTCACTGGGAGAAACCAAAGTCGATAAAGGTGTATTTGAAGAACTGTTGGTGAATGCTCTTATCCATAGAGATTATTTTATCAATGCGCCCATTCGATTATTTATATTTGATAATCGAATAGAAATTATTTCTCCAGGGACACTTCCTAACAATTTAACAATAGAAAACATTAAGCATGGTGTATCCAATCAGCGGAATCCCATTATTGCCTCATTTGCAACCAAGCAAAAACCACCTTTAGGGTTGCCTTATCGCGGGATTGGAACAGGAATTAAACGGGCATTGAAATTGTATCCTAAAATCGAATTTGAGAATAATGTTGAAGACAATCTTTTTAAAGTGAAAATTATTATTTAGGACAAACAGATATTGCACCGGAGGTTCCTTCGGATGGAGCACTTAATTAAATTTATTTCAAAAAGATTCTTAAATATCTAATTGATTTTTTTTTTAGCGATTCTATTTCCAAAAATTTAACACGTATTGAACAGCGTTCAGAAGTACCTGTACATGTGAGGGATATATTTGAGGTAGTCTACCATTCGGAATCAACTCTCCTTCCAATATCAAGTGACAATAGAGATAAAAAATGATAAAGGTGAGAAGATTTTCATCCGACAGACCAGTGAGGCAGAGGAATTTCATTATTTAATTGCCAGAATGTTGAAAATACCCGTTCGCCCACCGGGTCGGAAAATGGACAAAACATTATATTGTAGTGGGAATACGAAATTCATAATTTGTTGTAAATATATAATTTACCCCATATCGTTGTTCAATTTTGATTAAATAAAGAATTTTGTTCCTGAAAAATTCGCATTATTGATTGTGCAAAGTTACTTGCGTATTTACTTCCAGAACCACCATTCTCAAAGTACTTTCAATGGTTTACCATTTTAATATTGGAATTTGTTATTTGTCTTTTGGGATTTAAAAAACCTGACATCTGTCTACAAAAGTAGACGCCCTCCCGAATCATTTTATTCTTCGATCTTATTTCTAACTCCTTAAAAATCACCGGGTAAGAAGACGCGCGTTCTCCTGGCACCGAAGTTGTTTTTAGCAGGGATGAAACCGATTGAGGAGAACGCCATGTGCGTGGTGGTCGAAGAAATAACCCAAAGTACCAAGGAAAAACCAAAGAGCCACTCCATACCCGGATTCCCGCTGTTTGGGGAAACCCACTTCATTGTCAATCCCGTTGCGGCGGCGGGACGCACGGAGAAGCGCTGGTTCCTGTTGCTGCGATACCTGCGTGACCACTGGCCGGGTAGTTTTACCTACTCGCTAACTGCCTATCCGGGACAGGCTACCCGTCTCGCCCGCCTGGCTGCCCAGAACGGTTGCCGGAATCTGGTGGTGATGGGCGGGGACGGTACTCTGCAGGAGGTGGTGAACGGACTGTTTTCCGGCGGTACTCCTATTAGCCAGGAGGTGCGGCTGGGAATTCTCAACAGCGGCACCGGGCAGGGACTGGCGCGCAGTCTGGCGCTGCCCAAAACTCTGCTGGCGCAACTTGAGCTGATTCGCCGGGGTATTACTCGCCGCATCGATCTGGTGCGGGTGCGCTACACCGGGAGTAACGGGGAAACACACTCCCGGGTGTACGTGAACGAGTGCCAGATTGGTCTGGGGGCCCGGGTGGTGCAAAGGCTGTCCACCCATGCCAAACGGTTGGGAGGAAAGCTGGCGTTTGGCCTCACCGCGCTGAGCACGGCGCTGGAACAGCCTGTCCAACCGCTCACTTTGGTTCTGGATGAGAAGCCTCCTCTGCATCTTCCTTTGCTGGGAGTGGTGGTCGCCAATGGTGCTCTAACCGGTGGGGGAATGCAGTTGACGCCCACCGCCCGCCTGGATGACGGCCTGCTAGATGTGCTGCTGATACACCAGCAGAGTCTGCCACGGCGGCTGCGCAATTTCCCAAAAATCTATTCCGGTAGACATTTAACCACAGCAGGTTTTTCCCTTTACCGAACGAAAAAAATAGTGATTACCGGGCAAATCCGGGTACCCGTGGCAGCGGATGGGGAATTCCTGGGTACCTTGCCTTGCACCATCGAAATTTTACCGCGGGCGCTGACGGTATTTGCCCCGCAGGAAGGAGGTCAACGATGAACCGTACATTGAATCACATCCGGCGCCTGGAGTTTGAGGGGCGCATTTTTGTTTCTTTCGCCATCGTAGCGGTAATTTGTATCCTGTCGTTTACCGTTTTTCGGCAGACGGCACTGAGCGGTGCCTGGCTGGGGCGTGTGCTGGGATTTACTGCCAGCCAGAGCGTAACCCTGGCGTACCTGTTGGCCGCCCTGGTGATGCTTCCTGCTTCGCTGTTGCGCATGTGGGCTGGCAGCGTGCTCACCTCCCGCCGCATGATGCGCTTCCAGGTGCAGAACGACGGTCTGGTAACGGTGGGAGCTTACCGGCTGGTGCGCAATCCCATTTACCTGGCCGATCTTATTGCCTTTGTAGGATTCGCCCTGGTGCTTCCGCCGGTAGGGCTACTCCTGCCGCTGCTGTTGCTGCTGCATTACGAGCAGATCATTCGTTACGAGGAGCAGGCGCTGCGAAGCCGCCACCCGCAGGCTTTCCTGCGCTATGCCAGGAAGGTACCGCGAATTTTACCCGGCACATCCACGCTGCAACACCTGCGCCTGGCGCTGAGTGAATTTACCATTAATCGGGACGGGCTGGTACACAATGCGCTGTACCTGCTGTTTATTCCTGGATTTTTGTGGAGTGCTTACACCCATAATCTGTTTCATGCTCTGCTGGTGGGGTTACCCGCAGTAGGGCTGTGGACTTACCTGCATGTGCGCATCGGGTTGGCGCACTCCAGAAATAATCACGTTTCAGAGCAAAAGGAGACCGGTCATGAAATTTTTAGTGCATAAAACAGGGGAGCATCCTCTGCGGGATGCCTACGCGGAGCACATTGTGGAGGAACTGGTTCGACAGGAACACCAGCAGGTAACAAACGCTGCGGAAATCAACTTTGTACTGAATCTGACCTCCGTCGCCGCACCGGGCATTTTTCGGCGCAACTCCCGGGCTATCTTCGTGGTCAGTCTGGTGGTGGCCGAAAAGCCTTACGCCAACCTGCGCGCCATCTGCTACCAGACCCTGGTACGCACTCTGGCCAACCTGCTCATCTGCATCGTACCGGAAAATTCCGGAAAACCCGTGGGTAGTACCTTACCTCCAGCGCAAGTCTATTTCACCACTCCCGAAGCCGGATTCTACCGCTTGCCCTTCCAGCCAGAGCGAATTTACCAGCGCATGCTCCCCATTGTCGGTGCCCGCTTTGCCATCGAGAACAGCTTTACGGTGGACCTCCCGCGCCGCTGCTGGAAGAATACTCCGGTGGTGGAGCAAATCCGGCGCTACGGTCGGGAGCTGGATGAACTGGGAGTATTGCCGGCGCCTTTCCCGCTGCGCCAGTTCTTGAGTCCCGAGGACCTGGAACACCTGTACCACCTGTTTCAGGTAAAAGGGCTTAGTTACGGCAATCTTAGCGCCCGGGAATCGATTCCCGAGCTGGGGGAAACCACCTTCTGGATGACTGCCCGGGGGATTAACAAAGCGCGCATCGGGGCAATCGGTCGGGAGGTGTTGCTGGTGAAGGGGGTGGATGAAGAAAGAGGCGCGGTGCTGGTAAGTGTGCCGCCGGATTATGATCCCCGGGCGCGCGTTTCTGTGGATGCGGTGGAACACGCCCTGATTTACCGGGAATTCCCCCGGGTGGGCGCCATTGTCCATGTGCATGCCTGGATGAAAGGGGTGCTGAGCACCCGGCAGAATCACCCCTGCGGTACAGTAGAACTGGCACAGGAAGTGGTAGCGCTGCTGCGGCGTACTCCGGAACCCCACCGCGCGGTGGTGGGACTGAAAAATCACGGGTTGACCATCACCGGACCCAGCCTGGAGGAAATTTTCCAGCGCATCCGCGGGCAACTCATTCGGGAAGTTCCCATGGTGGCCTGAGGTTTAATTAATAACGCAGGGGGCCTGTTTCTATAAGGTTCCTGAATGAAAAAAGGGGGGAAAAATCATGAAAACAATGAGAAAAGCGATGTTGGTTCCTTTCTGGATGTTTGTTTTTGTGGGATGGGTTGGGTTATTCTTGGGATGTAATAAACATTCCACGGAACCGGAACCCCAACCCCAGATTCACGCAATGGAGGGATTCTGGTTGGGAAGTTTCATGCTCAAAGAGAAAGATTCCACCAATCAGATTGTGGCTTCGGGTGTTATTGCACCTACCGGGGAAACGTTTATTCTTACGTTAAGTCCCGAATAGCCATTCTATCGTATTCTCGCTTACGGTGATTTATTCAAAGCAGAGGGTGCAATTCAGGGCAACCTGAGTCTCTACGATACTCTGGGAATTTCTTTTGGCATTTTGAACATTTTTAATGGAAGAATATTGAAGACTACCCAGAACGGAAAAACGTGGTACAGTCTGGTAGCCCAATTTTCCGGTACGGCTCCACCCTTGCAGGGGCGTGGGGATCTGGTGATGACGGCTCTGGATTCGATGTACCAGCTTGCCTCATCATTATCGGCAGTGGCCGGGCACTGGGAATATACCGGTGATAATGCGGTGACCTATCTGGATATCAGCAATACAGGTAATTTTTCTGGCGGAAATAATTGGGGCTGTCAGTTTGCGGGGAAAATCGAAATCATCGATGCCCGGAAAAATCTGTATAACATTTCCGCCTTTACCATCTCCCAATGTGGTTCGCCCTGGGATGGCGATTATCGGGGGTTAGCTTTTATTGCCGATGCAGAATTGCATTGGTTGGTAATGAAGCGAAATGAATCATTTGGATTCTTTGTTCCGTTTCATAAATGAACGGGTAATGAGCCGTTTGCCACTGGAACTTGAAGGTGTTGGTGGATTGGGTTAATTCCCCGGGTGCAAAATCCTGTTAAAATTGTGGAAGAAAAGTTGGAGAGATGAGAACGGAAGTTTTATGAAAGGATATTTTGGAGAAGGTCATTTCATTTAAATGTAAGGGTGACATCATGAAACTCAAGTTTTTCTCGGGAATTGTGATCGTAGGGATGTTGGTGTGTACGGTGCCACAGATGTCATATTCCCAGCAGCGTGGTACCATCGTAACACTGCATCCTCTGGTGGGGGAAAAGCTTACCCGGGCCGAAAGGGATCGGTTCGGTTTGTTCCCGGAGGTGGAGGGATTCCAGTGGGCGGTATTTCGACAGATGCCAGATGGTAGTTACCATGTGACCATTGCCTATTTAAAAGATGGTGCGATACACGTTAGAAATCGCAGGTTAACCCGGGAAGAATTTCAACACAACTACGTTGAGGTCGTGAGACGAATTTTAGAACCAGAAGCGCAATTTAGAAAGCGAGGTAGGGAGGTGGTGATTAAAACTCATTCCGGGGCTTTATTTGCAGGAAAGTTGATGGAGATAAGAAACGATTCTCTTTTTTGCTATTACGATCCCCTAAATTTTAAAGCAGTTAGACTGGCAGAGGTAGCAGAAGTTACGCTGGTTAATCGGGTAAACTGGAAACCGGTGATTTACGGAATCCTGGGTGCTACTGTTATATTAGGAGCTGTTGGTTTGGCCAGTGGAGATGATCCCCCAGGGTGGTTCTCCATGACGGCAACGGAAAAAGCGGAAGCGGGTGCCATAGCGGGTTTTAGTATCGGTACGGTCGCCAGTATTTTTTACAGCATGGTAAAATCGGTGGATGTAGAAGTACCCATTTCCGAACTCTCCCCCGAATTACAGCGCCATTATTTACAAAAAATTATTGAACGGAAATACTCCACTCCAAAAGGAATAGGGGCAAGTATTAACGGTTTGGCATTGTACACTCCGGAAGATGGCTTCAGGCCTGGTGTGGAAGGCCGGTTCTCTATTTTCCTGAAGCCCCGGGTTAGCGTGGATATTTGTTATGGCGAATTGATGCAAAGCAGTGTCCATACCATCAATAGAGATCTGGCTGATAATCAGTATGAAACCAGTTTTGAGAAGACAAACACATTTTACGATTGGCATTATTGGGGAGTTAGTAGCAGAGTGCAATTAGCCGGGTTCCGTCGCTGGATGCCATTTATGGGATTTGGCGTTTACAAGTTTAGCAAGACAACAACCGAGAATACTCATGTGACGAGTATTCTTCATAACTACCCACTACCCGGACAGGAAGCACGGGAAGAGTACGAGAATAAGTGTAAAACCACCGAAAGCTGGGGGGATGTAAGATTATCAGGTGGAATAAAGGTGCAATTATTCCCCCACCTTTACCTGAAAGGGACGATTGAATTCTCGCCATTTCCTCCTTCATATCCCGGTGGAAAAATTGGATTGCAGTATTCTTTTCTATGAATTTCATGGTGGTCTAGAAAACGTTACAGAAGTTGGTCTGATCAAGAAAAATTAAGGGGAAGGTGGAGAAAGGGGATATAAAGGAGAATTTATTTTCGGGTGAGTTAGTTGGGTTAACCTCCAGTGAAATTTTTTGCTGTGAATGAAAATTGTGGTTCACCACGGTAAATGATTTAATGGCTTTGTTTGAGAATTTGGTTGTTTCCAAAGAAAAATTTTGAGGAGAAAATGATGTGGAAGCGTAACCGTTTTTACCTCTGTTGGGTAATGGGAGTTTGTTTCATTCTGTTCCAGAGTTGGTGTTGCCTGATTGGAGCGGGAATCGGGGCTCTTGCTTCAGGGAGGGATTCTCTGATCGTCCGTCCCGGGAGTGAGGCGGTGTCGAAGGTGATTCCGGGAAAAACGGTTCAAATTGCTTTACGGAACGGTTATACTACAACCGGGAAGGTTGAGAAATTGCAAAAAATATCTCCTTCTCAATATCGAGCCGTGTACGAAGATTTTCTAAACATCCATTTTTCCACCGTGCATCTTCCTGCACCGGGGGACACTCTGGCTCTTTCCTATCGCGTGGGGCGAAAAGAGCAGTCAATTTTCCAGGGCTGGGATATGAATGGAATCTGGATTCGGGCACCGGAATCAGGAAGGGAGCTGCTTTTTCCCTATAAAGCACTCAATGGGATCAAATGGTCTTCCACCGATTCCCTTTCCATGGATTCCCTGCGTTCGATTCTTGCGCACCAGGCCGTTCCCCGGAGTTCTCGATTAATCATTCGCGGATCGTCGGGAAAAACCTGGGAGCTTCCGTGGGAAGAGATCAAATTACTGATGATCATTAACAACCGTAATTATGTTTTGCCCGGTTTTCTAATCGGTGCCGCCATCGATGCTTATCTTATTTATCAGACACTTACTCTGGATGTAATGCCAGATTCGATTTACCTGGATTTGAATCTTGACCAGAGGTAAAAGAAATCGCCATCCCCTCATTCGGTTAGTAGTTGCGCGATAGTTGCGAAATCAGGAGGTGAAGCAGAAAATTTTTGATGATAGAGGATCCATCTGGAAAGAAGTTTAAACTGATATTCAACATTTTTTAAACCATACTTTACAAAATGTTTGAATTTTTGTAAAGTATGGTTTAAATTTTGTCCAAAAAAAGTAGCTCGATGGTAGGAAACAAAATTTATCCCCGTAGTATTCTTCCTCGCATCGAACGGTTTTTAACCACTCCCGATGTGCTGGTTATTGTTGGCGCCCGTCAAACCGGGAAATCCACCCTGCTAAAACTTCTCATGCAAAAACTGGAACAACCGGTTTATTTTGATCTGGAGGATTTCAAATATCGGGACCTTTGTAATTCCGGGGTGGAGGTGTTCGTTCAGTATCTCCGGGAGAATCATCTCCTTCGAGAACCAAAAACCTATGTTTTCCTGGATGAGATTCAGCTTCTTAATGATCCCTCTTCTTTTCTAAAATTACTACACGACCATTACCCCGATTTAAAGCTGATTGTTACTGGTAGCTCAACGTTTGCCATCCGCAGTAAATTCCGGGACAGTTTGGTGGG
>JALXCH010000560.1 GCA_026991005.1 Calditrichia bacterium
GTACAATCGGACTCCAGGTGGCCAGTTTAGGAATGCCCGGCGGTACAATCGGACTCCAGGTGGCCAGTTTGGGAATACCCGGCGGTACAATCGGGCTCCAGGTGGATAAATTGGGCATCTTTGTGATGAGGCCATCATTTGCTACACTATTGGTAGCGGATAAATTGAGGGATAAAAATAACAAAATTGCCAAAATCCCGCTTACACTAATAGTCATTATCCTACGCATACCAATCCTCCATAATTATTTATTGAAATAGTTATTGAAATAGTTATTGATATCCATATTTTTTAGTTTCTCAAAAACTTCTGTATGGGAATTTTTTATAGCCCACTTCATTAAATCGGATAATCTGACAAAAATACCTTTACGTCCATTGCGTGAAAAAGGGATATGGTTAGATCGTAGTTTGCGATACACACTTATTTGGGATTTAAGCTCAAAGATTTCTTTTAAATCGGGAATAGCAAGAATAGGATCATAGTTTTCAATTTTTTTGATGTACCAATAATAGTTGCTTTTCTTAAATGCGCCAAATATATTTCCCCGTTGCGCATGGCGCCTCAGGGAATGTCCCCGGTTGGCAGGTGAGTTCTTTAAAATTCTTGCCTCATCCAACCACCGGGCAGCCATAGGTAGTGAAACCATGTTAATATTCTCGATTCTCATGCGATATTGTAAAAAATTGTTAATTTTCGCAATCATAACTCAAATGCAATATAGATTTTCCCGAGAAATATTGACAAACTATCGAAAACAAGGTTAATATCTGTATTGAGTTGTAAAATATGCAATCATTTTTTAAGCCATTTCCACCTTTATTGGGGAGGATTTCATGCAAATTCAGGATCGGATTGTGCTGGTAACTGGAGGGGCAGTGCGGGTGGGGCGCACCATCGCCTTACATCTGGCCAGGAAAGGGGCTAAAATTGCCCTTCACTTCCGCCGAAATCCGGAAAAAGCTCGCCAAACGCTACAGGAAGTAAAAACCATCCAACCAGAGAGTATTTTGGTGCAGGGTGATCTCCGCTTTCGTCGAGACTGGGAGTCCATGAAGGAGACGATTCTGAAGCAGTGGGGCCGCATCGATGTTCTGGTGAACAATGCCGCAATCTTCTATCGCACCCCGTTTTTCGAAATTCAAGACGAAGACTGGGACAATTTTATGGACAGCAATCTTAAAAGTGTATTCTTAGGTGCGCAGGTCATGGGCGAGGTTATGGTGCAGCAGAAAGAAGGAAAAATCATCAATATTGCTGATGTAGCGGCGGAAACCGTCTGGAGTGAATATATTCCGTATTGTGTGTCCAAAGCCGGGGTGCTGGCTTTAACCCGGGGATTGGCTAAGGCACTGGCTCCCCATGTTCTGGTGAATGCCGTGGCGCCCGGCACTGTACTTTTGGCCGATTCCTACGATGAAGAGGAAGAAAATCGCCTGATAGAGCGTACCCCTCTCAAACGAATTGGCACCCCGGAAGACATTGCTCGAACCGTTGCTTTTTTAATTGAGGGAAGCGATTTTATTACCGGTGCGGTTATCCCGGTGGATGGGGGGCGCTCTTTAACTTAACGGATTATAATTGCCGCTTTTTAATCAGGCGGGCTCCTTTGCGGGAGGTTTCGATGCGGGTTCCATCCCGCAGTATTAACAGCAACCGCCCCGAACTCCAGGGATGTGCTTCTTTGATATACTCGAAATTCACAATGGCTGAACGATGCACTCGAATGAATTTGTCGGGATTTAAAAATTTCTCCAGTTCCCCCAGGGAACGAGAAAGAAGATATTTCTCCCCGCTTTCTGTGTACACCAAACTATAATCTTCCTGGGCTTGAATCCAGCTAATTTGGTGCGCAGAAATCATTTTCAAATGATTCCCCTTTTTGACCAGAAAATGTTCCCGATAACCCGAAACCTGATGCACATATCGCAGGAGTTCCTGATAGCTCTGATACGCTGAAACACTCTTTAATTGCTTTCGGGCCTTCTCCACGGCCTGATGAAAGCGTTCCTGACTAAAAGGTTTAAGTAAATAGTCGATGGCACAGGCTTCGAAAGCCTTGAGGGCGTATTCGTCGTAAGCAGTGCAAAATATGACGTATGGTGGAGAAGGTAGGGCTTCCAGCAACTCGAACCCGTTCATTCCCGGCATTTGAATATCCAGGAAAAGCAGATCAGGCGAAATTTTGGGGATTTCTTCCAGCGCTTTAAGAGGGTGCCCAAATTCCGCAACGATTTCGATATCGGGTTCCTGCTCCAGATATTCTCGGATAACCAGGCGCGCTAATTCTTCGTCGTCAATTATGGCTGCTTTAATCATACTACCTCACCGGAAATATTTTGGGGAATCTCAATGTTTACGCTATATTTTCCCGTAGTTTCCCGTTTTGCGGTGAAACGAAAATTCTGCCCAAACAAATTTTCCAATCGTTCTTTTAGATTTTTTTGCCCGAGGCCGTGTGGATTCTGAGCAGAAACCTCTGCGGAATAGTCTTCGGGAAGATCGTTTGTTAACTGAACATGAATCGTGTCCTTTTTCGTGAAAATGTTTAGTTCAATGGTTCCACCGCGGGGAATCCGAGAAATTCCGTGTTTGATGGCATTTTCCAGCAAAGGCTGGAGCAAGATGGCAGGGAAAGGCTGATTCAACAGAGACTCTTCCACCTTTTCCCGATAGAGTAACCGCTCTCCCAGCCGAATTTTCTCCAGATTCAGATAGAGGTGGGCAAAATGAAGTTCCTCCTTTAATGGAACCAGAGTCCGTTTTTGTGTGTTGAGTGAAATACGCAACAATTCGGAGAGGTTAAAAAGCACCTGCCTGGCTCGGGAGGTGTCTCGCCCAATCAGCGCATTTAAAGAATTCAAAACATTGAAGAGAAAATGGGGATTGATCTGGTTTTTTAGTACTGCCAGCTGCGCCTCCCGTACCAGTAATTCCATCCGTGCCATCTGAGCCTGTTTTGCTTGAATTTCGCGGTGATAAATTAAAGAATAGTACCCACCGATGACCATGAGATAAAACGTTACTCCCACTGGAAACTGCCAACCCGCTATCTCGAAGGGATTCATCATCTGGAAGAACATTTCCCGGAAAACAGCATAAAGGAATAAACCGGAAAGCCCTAACCAGATGAGTGAGTAAAAAATCGCTCCTATAAAATGCAGTACAATAAAAAGGATGCGAGGAAATCGGTCGAAACGAAGCCAACGGCACACCGGCCACAGCAATAAGCTCAGCAGGAAGAGGGGGATGGTGGAGAAGAGAGAATTAAAAAATCCAAAGATAAGCAGAGTGTGAATCACCCTGGCGAATACAATACCATAAAAAATATTCCAGAAACCCCAGAAGATGAGGTTGTATTTTAGGACTTCTTTGAACCGTACCTTGGGAATGTGCTGCTGCGTTTCTACCGATGAATATTGACTGATTTTCATTTCCGTTGATTTTTATTAAAGTGTAAGAAGAACAATACGCCCGTCAGGAACCATCCGGTACCTGACGGGAACATTGGATATGTGCCTCCACTAATTTTTTCCTGAATATGAAACCAATTATAATTTACGGAACCCTCCCATTCCAATAAGCAATTTAAAATAGGCTCCATCCCAGCCTACATCCGGGCCGCCGAATATCTCAACGGTATTCATTCTCCAGGGAGATTTGGCGGGCATGAGCAAATAGCCGAGACGGATTCCCAGGATGATTCCTCCTTTATTTACCGGAGAGAAATTAATCAGATATTCTGCACCCAGCGATAAATTAATAATGAAACCGCCTTTTTCCAGAAGTGTTTCGTTTTTAGGGTTTTGTAACACCTGGTGGAAGGAAGGAGTCTCGCTGGTACTGGTCATGCGGATGTTCATGGCGCCTCCGCCCAGTCCTAATAAGGGATAGAGGAAAAAATTCTCGGAGCTGAATAGGATGTATCCCAGATTAAAAAAGCCCATTCCTCCCATAATCTGGTTACGGAATCCCCGGGAAGTGACCGCTTTGCCGCTCAATCCGTAACCTTCGCCGCCGATGAGAAAATGACGAAAAATCCAGTGGCCACCACCACCCAGGCTGAGAAAATCCGGAGAGAACGATTCAAACCCCGCTCCTTCGTACTGAGAATTCAGGGAAGAGAGTGAGACATGGTTCATCCCAATCATGAAATATCCACTGCCGCCAACCAGAGAGGCAGAACCCGCTTGGAGAGAACCCCTCAAAATAAACGCCAGAATTAATGTCATTAGATAAATTTTTATTTTCATGATGCACCTCCTTTTTTTAATCTGTCCCCGAAAATGGCTCAAAGTTATCGGGTATTTTCTGCCATGTTGTTCTTTTGTTTTTCGATTTCCGGTAAAAGATATTTCTGAACAAATTTGTAATTTGGAGAAATACGAAGTGCTTGCTGACAGTAGCTTTCGGCAATCTGGAGGCTATCTTCATCCAGTGCCAGGTAGGCAAGCCAGCCGTACACATCGCGTTTTCCCCAATCCGGATAAAGAGAATCGGGGGGCTGGTAGGTGCGAAACAGGTGCATGGCTTTCTTCAGATGTGCTCGGGCTTTATCCTTTCCACCACCAAACAAGCGAGGCGTAAAAATTAAATTGATGCCTGCCAGGAGTTGAATACGGGGATTATCCGGCTCCAGTTGAAGGGCTTTACCCATGGCAACTCCGCCCCGGGGTCCCAGGTAAATACCACTAAACGGGTGGAAGCCGATTTTTCTCCCATAACAACTGCTAAGCAGGGCATAAGCCTCTGCAAAATCGGGATTTAAATCGACGCACAGTTTTAAATGCTCGATGGCGTCATCCAGATACCTCTCGGCACTGTCTTTCTGGGAATGGAATAAGTTGATCAAATTATAGTCCGCCAGGGCGATGTAATACTGGCGCAAGAACTCCTTATCCCGGGCAACTGAGGTGTTCAATAGCCGGGTGCGCGCTTGTTTTAACAAAGCAGGATCTTCCTGCTCCACACTTTTCATCAGCTCGTTTTTCAACATCAGAAGAGAAGAAGCGGCGGCGGTCAGGAGCACAGCGGTTAAAAGGACTCCGCTGATGAAACCAATGCGTAGTTGCGTTTTCATTTTTTTCCTCCAATAAAATTTAGAAAACAAAGTTGTTTTAAAAAAGCGACCTTTTAATAGAACCTTATCTTACGGGATAAATTTATATTTTCCTGAGAGGTTTATCAGTAAAAACTCGATGAATGGCATTTTTTAGAGAGGAATGCTCGTATTAGCCGGATGGTTGGTTGTCTGATTTCCCGATTGCCTCCGGGTGGTAATTGTTTAAATCTCTTTTTTCCATCCGGGTACCGGATTAAATTCAACTTTGTGGAAATTAAATAAGGAGGCCCTTCGTATGTATTCTCTTTCCCGAAAAAAATTGCAATTTGGGATATTGTTAAAACCAATGCCGATGGTTGTGTTGTTATTTTTGGGGCTGGTTTTTCAGCTTCGAGTGTGGGCGGCGACCCCACTGACGGCCGAAGATATTTTGAAGATGCAATATGTCACCTCTGCGAAAATAAGTCCCGACGGGCAATGGGTGGCTTACACGCGGCGCGTACCCCGAAAGGCAACGGACGAACCCGGTTCGGCTTACAGCGAATTGCATGTGCTTTCCCTTAAAACCGGTGAGTCGTTTCCCTTTATTAACGGGAAGGTGAATGTCCATGGTATCGAGTGGCGTCCGGATGGGAGCAGCATTGCCTTTTTAATGAACCGGGGAAAGAAGGCCAAAACGCAGGTCTGGATGATTCCCCTCGCCGGGGGAGAGGCCATCCAGATTACCCATTCCCCCACCAGCGTTTCGGAATTTCACTGGAATCCCAACGGGGAGGAAATTGGCTACCTGGCCGTAACCCCACCATCAAAAAAGGAAAAATTCTTAAAGGAAAAAGGGTTTCATTTCATTTATTTTGAAGAGGACTGGAAGCACCGGAATTTGTATGTGCAAAAGGTAGGAAAGTACACTGCTCAGGGAGAACCCCGCCAGATAACGCACGATATCACCATCTGGTCCTTTGTGTATGCTCCGGATGGTGCCACAATCGCCGTCTCTGCCTCGGAAAAGAACCTGATTGATTACCGATACATGTTCCGCAAGGTTTATTTGCTGAAGCCCGGGGAGGAGGGATTGCAGCCGATCAGCCAGAACGAAGGGAAGTTGGGGAATTTCCAGTTTAGCCCCGATGGGCGGTTCCTGGTGTACACGGCGGCTTTTCGCCGCAGCGACCATGCCGTGAGTCAGGTGTATGTGGTGAATCTGGAGACGAAGGAGGTGAAAAATTTAACGGAACCGCAGTTTCGCGGGCATGTAACCTGGGCAGGCTGGAAGGACAATGGTACGATAGTGTACCTTGCTGCCGAAGGGGTGTGGAATACGCTGAACACCGTCTCCCGGAAAGGTGGTTCCCGGAATATTATTTTGCACGGAAAGGATGTGGGCATCGTATTTAATCCTCCCAGTTTTACCCCTAAACTAAAGCAGGTGGTTTTTGTGGGGCAAAGCAGCCAGCATCCCCGGGAGGTGTTTTACTGGAAGAAGAAATCTTTAGTGCGCCTTACGGATTCCAATCCCTGGTTGAAAGAACGTCTGCTGGGCAAGCAGGAAGTGATTCATTATCCGGCCCGGGATGGGGTGGAAATTGAAGGAATTCTAATTTATCCGGTCGATTACCAGCCCGGTCAGAAATACCCGCTCATTGTTTCGGTACACGGAGGACCGGAATCCCATTACACGAACGGCTGGTTAAGTTACTACTTCCAGCCCGGACAGGTGCTGGCGGGGCGGGGATATGCGGTATTTTATCCCAATTATCGGGCAAGTACCGGCTATGGAGTGGAATTTGCCATGAAGTGGCATTACAATAATCCTGCCGGTACGGAGTTCGATGATGTGGCGGATGGAATTGATTATCTCATTAAAAGCGGTATTGCGGATAGAGACCGTGTTGGGTTAGGCGGAGGTTCTTACGGAGGTTTTGCCGCTGCCTGGTTCGCCACCTATTACACGAAAAAGGTAAAAGCCGTGTGTATGTTTGTCGGCATCAGCGATCTGATTAGCAAGCGCGGTACCACTGATATTCCGTACGAAGAGCTCTATGTGCATTCGGGAAAAAAGCTGGAAGAGATGTGGGATTTAAGCCTGAAGCACAGCCCCATTTACTGGGCACACCAGAGCCAGACGGCGGTTCTAATTCTGGGAGGTACCGCAGATACCCGGGTGCATCCTTCCCAGAGTCTGGAGATGTACCGGCGGTTAAAAATGAATGACCATCCGGCAGTGCGTCTGGTGCAATATCCCGGGGAAGGGCATGGCAATCGCCGCCAGCCGGGCCGTATTGACGTGCTCTACCGTACCCTGCAGTGGTACGATTGGTATGTAAAGGAACGGCATCCTCTCTCGGGACCTATGCCGCCGGTGGATATTAGCGATAAGTACGGTCTGGATTTGCCGCAGGATTAAACGGTGGGAAGTCTGTTGAAGGCAAGGTTTTGCCACCCGGTTTAGCATTGATTCCTGACGCGTACACTCCTAAATTGGAATCAGGATTCAAATAGGAGTCCGTAAGATGAGTGGGAATCAAGCTCTGCCGGAAACCATTCGTACCATTTTAAATCGCCGATCCTGTCGGGCGTTTTATCCGGAACCTCTTCCCGAAGCCCATGTGCAGGTGCTACTGGAAGCCGTTCGCTGGGCACCTTCGGCGGGTAATCGCCAGCCCTGGCATGTGTTTGTGGTGCTTAATAAGCAGGTTCGGGAAGAATTAGCCGATGCCGCGTATGGGCAGGAATTTTTAGCCCGGGCACCGGTGGTTTTTGTGATGTGTGCCATTCCTTTTCAATCGGCCAGTCGTTATGGGTTGCGGGGAGAGACTTTGTACGTTTACCAGGACACGGCTGCAGCCGTGCAAAATCTGCTTCTGGCGGCTACTGCACTGGGATACGGCTCTTGCTGGGTAGGTGCGTTCGACGAGCGGTGGGTCCGGGAAGTGCTGGAACTTCCCGCGGAATATCGTCCTGTGGCTTTGGTTCCGGTTGGCTTGCCCGCCGAAGAACCGGAACCTCCCGAAAGGCGCCCACTGAAAGAAATCGCCACGTTTATTGACTCACAGGAGGGGTAACATGAGTGAATATTTATCGCCGGATTCTGATTTATCTGATGCGCTGCGCACCGCACGCTGGGTGTTCGCCATTCTGGTGCTTGCCTCTCTGGCGCTCCCACTTTACTACTACCCGCAATTGCCAGAAAGAACCGCCAGTCATTTTAATCTGTCCGGTAAGGCAGATGCCTGGGACAGCCGCACGGTGTTTGTGGCCACCCAGATGGGTATCACCGGGTTTCTGGCATTGGTTACCCTGGGAATATTGTGGCTCATTCGGCATACCCCGGCTCAATGGATAAACATCCCCCACAAAGAGTACTGGCTGGCTCCCGAGCGGAAGGAAGGAACTTACCGTCGTATCGAATTCTTTTTACTGTGGATTATGAATCTCACCTACCTTCTGCTGCTAACCATGTTTTACTTGATTATTTTGTTCAATTTGAAGCGGTTGGTGCTCTCTACCGGATATTTTCTCTTTCCCTTAGTGCTCTACTTTCTGGGAATGGGAATCATCCTTTATCGCATGATGCGCACCTTCCGCGTTCCACAGGGGGAATAGAGAGCAGGGGAAGTTGAGGCTTCCCGAAAAGAAAGTAAAATTTTAGAACACGAATTACGGTTGTGAAAAATGAATTGAGGTGAACCCTATTCTGGGAGTACATTTCCAAAATGAAAAATGGTGTGGTGCTTTCGAAAGGAATCTGGATAACCGGCTGGTTTTTGCTGCTGTTACTTTTCTCGCGCAACGGATGGGGATATCCCGACAGTCTCTATTCGGCTACGGATCAGGAGGCGATCTGCGAGGTTACGGGAGAAGAGCTGCTCGGTTTCTCCGGCGATTTTTTTCCGCTCTCTCTGGCCGAACGTGCCCGGCAAAGTGCAGCATCCTGGCGGGGGATGCTTCCCGGCTTTCTGGATTATGAATTTGACGGAATTCCATTACGAAATTCCCTCTGGGGCTACTGGGATAATCAATTTCTGCCCTTCGAATATGCCCGAAAGCGCAGGGTGGAACCGGCGTTTCATCGTTACCGGATCCATCCCTTGCAATTACCCTTTCACAAAAAACCGGTAACCCGCATTGCCTACTCCCAGGATTTTGGCTTTGGCATGTCGTATTTTGATGCGGAGTTCCGGCTTCATTACACTCCAACCAATTTTATTCGCCTGGGAGGGGGTAATTACCTGCGCCGGGGACCTTACCCGGATTACACCGCGACCCAGGTGAATACCTATCGCGCGCAGTTTCACCACCGCTTTTCCGAAAGGTGGACAATGGATCTCTGGTATCTGGAACTGCGCCACCGCTACGATATTGTGCCCTGGCCCTACTTTACCGCGCTTCAGAAAGTTCATCGGGTAGGCAGATTGTTCTGGGCGCACATTCATCTGGTGCTTGCTCCCCACCATCGAATTACCATCACTCCCATTCTCCAACCGTGGTTCGATCAGTACTGGAAAGAGCGATATACCGAGCAGTTTAAAACCACCTTACTGTCCGGCGGTTTGCAGGGGCGGTACAGCGGGGAGTTTGGACGGCACCATGTGGGGTTATTCGCCCGGGTTTGGCAGGATCGCATCCGTTCCAGCTTGCATTTGCGCGAAGTTACTCGCCACCAGGCCGAAACCCACCTGCACTGGCAGTATGATGTTGGTGGCTGGAAATTTGCCGGGGAGGCGGGTCTCTTTTCTGTACAGGATGTGGGAAGCGCGTTTCTGGCAGCATTTCGTGGCAGCTATCGCTGGCGTTCGCTGCTAGAGGTGGCTGTGGAAGCGGGAGAAAAACCGCAGGCGCTCCCCCTGGTGGCACAATATGCCCGGGGAGATTCTCTTCGTCCTTTGTCTTCTCCCCGGCTTCCCAGACGTCGCTCCCTGCAAGCTAGCCTGATCTTCCGCTGGAAATCTCTTCTGAAATTTTCCCTCACTCCTTTTTACCATCAGTACCTGAATGCTCCCTTTTTTCGCCAGGAGGGAAGCC
Organism: Calditrichia bacterium; assembly: GCA_026991005.1. The sequence goes on from JALXCH010000560.1 coordinate 10,085, forward strand.
GCTTCTATCAGAAAGATCAGGAAAACCTGGGGATAAGCAGTCGCGCCATCGTGCAGTTACCCATCCTGACCCTGGACAACCGCAGTACCTACACCTATTACAACCAATTTTCTCCCCTCTGGAATAATGTGGTGATGGTAAAAGTGCCGCTGGAACTGTTTAACCGGGCACTGAAGCTGGAAGGGTATGCTATTTACCATGCCGTTTACGGCTGGCGTCCGCTGGGCTATACTCCTTTATGGAACCAATTTTTTACCACCGGAAGTAGTGAGGAAACGTATCACTGGCTGGATTTTAAAATACTGGCACATGTAAAAAGCGCCACCCTGTTTTTCGTGTGGGCTAATACCCTCTCATGGGATTATGCGCTGGTGGATAATTATTGGGAGTTCTACCGTACATTTCGCCTGGGTGTTTACTGGACTTTGTTTAACTAAAAACCGGTTTTTCTGAATGTTGCGACTGTTTAAGTCAATCAACGAAAAAGGAATCTTGCTCTTTTCGATAAACAAAAAAACATCTGGGAACGCTATTTGGTGTTCCGAGGGAAGCTTGCAGAAATATTTCAAGAAATTAATTGCTGGTAAATTTTAGGGAAGGAATCGGTTGTGCGCTACGTGTATTATGCGATTGGAACGGGATTGGGTACGGGGTTTTCTCCGATTGCTCCGGGTACAGCAGGCAGCTTGTTGATGCTCCTCCTAATTTATGGACTGGGACCAATTTCTGCCGGAGTTCTGTTGGGAGTGCTGGTGGTATTGTTCTTTCTGGGGGTGTTTACCGGTACTTACATCGAGAAGGAACGGGGCGAAGATCCCCCCATTGTGGTGATAGACGAAATGGTGGGGATGGGAATCAGTTTGTGGATGGTGCCTTACGATTGGAGGTTGTATGCTGCTGCCTTTGTGCTTTTTCGGATATTTGATATCTACAAACCTCCTCCCATAGAAGCCTCCCAGCGGGTCTCCGCCGGTTGGGGCATTATGCTGGATGATGTGATTGCGGGAATTTATGCTCTAATACTGACCCATTTGATCAATTATTTTTTCTTTTAATCCGGGTGGTGCAAGGGCCTGCGGTTTAATCAAATGAACCTGAATTAGACGGTACGAAATGAAATAGGAAGATTCGGTGAAAAATTTTTATTGGAATTATTTGGGATTTACGCGTAGCGGGAGAGTCAATCAATAAAAAAGCCGGGTCAAAAGGCCCGGCTTAAGAGAGGGTGTAATTTACATTTTATGAGAACATTTCTTTCAAAGCTTTACCTGGTTTAAATACAGGCACTTTCCGTGCCGGGATCTGGATTTTCTCACCCGTGCGCGGATTGCGGGCTTCCCGCGGCGGACGTTCCACTACTTTAAAAGCTCCAAAACCCACCAGGTTTACTGCTCCCCCGTTTTTTAATTCTTCAGTAACAACACCCACGAAAGCTTCTACAAATTCGCTGGCTTCTTTTCGGGTTTTACCGGTTTTAGATGCCAGAGCATCAATTAGTTCTTTCTTGTTCATAATAGCCTCCTTTTAAATATAGAATTTTAATTCGTATCAATTTGATAAAATACATACAAAATGTCAAGAGGAAATTAAGAGA
>JALXCH010000561.1 GCA_026991005.1 Calditrichia bacterium
CCGCTCCCGGCTTCCAGATAAAGCAGTTTAAATCCCAGATATTCGGCAGCCAGGGCATGCGCCAGCGCCAGATCCGGTTTGTCCCGGGGAATGGGTTTGGTGTTGCTCATGAATTCGGCACTGGTCATACCACCGGATTCAATCAGCAAATAAGCGCAGGAGATGGGTTCCACCCCCAGCCGCCAGATAATGGGTGCGGCCTGTACCTGGGTGTCGATGAGGTGGGTGGGATTCCGCCCGCTGATGAGGGAGAGATAAAGAATTGCGTCGGCATGGGCGGAAATTTGCCGTAAACTCCCCGGAAAGATAATTACCGGCAGCCCATCCGCTGCTTGCTTTACCTCCGCCACGAAGCTGTCGAAATTCTCCTGCAAAATGAGCGAGCCTCCAATAAACAGCGCATCCACGCCGCTTTCCCGCATCCGGAGAACCACCTCGGGAATCCGTTGAGCAGGGAGCTTGTCCGGATCCAGCAGCAAAATAAACCCGGCACCTTTTTCCCGGGGGATGCTCATTAAATGCTGGTACGTCTCTGTTTTCATGGCGCCGTCCGCTTCATGTGCAGGGAAAAAATAACACCTCTCTATGGGGAAAGCAAGACGATTGGAAGAGGATTCTTCAGCCCCACATTTTTTCACCAGTTGTTTAAAATTTAAATGATGTGATTCGAGATTTTTCTTTTATTCAAATAAAAATCTAACTAAATTTGAAACGTATTTAATATTAATAACCATTACTAATTTTAAGGAGGTTAATATGGGTAAGATGACAGAAAAATTTTTACAAGATGCTTTTGCAGGAGAATCCATGGCGCATATGAAGTATCTGGCGTTTAGCGAAGTGGCAGAAAAAGAGGGCTTTCCCAAGGTAGCCAAACTGTTCCGTGCCATTGCTTATGCAGAGATGGTGCACGCGGTAAATCACGCCCGCAATCTGGGATTGATCGGGAAAACGGCAGAGAATCTACAAGCGGGTATCGACGGCGAGAATTTCGAGGTAACGGAGATGTATCCCGCTTACAAAGCGGTGGCGGAATTGCAGGAGGAGAAAAAAGCGGTGCGCTCCATGAATTACGCCCTGGAATCAGAAAAAATTCATGAGGAGCTGTACAAACTGGCTCTTCAGCAGGTGCAGCAGGGGAAGGATATGGACATTGAGGATGTGTACATTTGTCCCGTATGCGGCCACACCCAGATTGGCAAACCCACGGAAAAATGCCCCATTTGCGGGTTGCCACCCGAAAAATATAAAAAATTTTAATTTAACAGGCGAGGTTCATTATGCATGAAAAAAGTATCGAATTGTTAAACAAAGCCGTAGCAGACGAACTTTCTGCCGTGCATCAGTACATGTATTTTCATTTCCATTGCGATGATCAGGGTTACGATTTGCTGGCGGGATTGTTTAAACGTACTGCCATTGAGGAGATGTTGCACATTGAGCGACTGGCCGAGCGCATCCTGTTTTTGAAGGGCGAGGTGGAAATGAAAGCTTCGGCAGAAGTGAAGAAAATTCATGACGTGAGGGAAATGCTGGCGCTGGTTTCCGAAATGGAGAAGGAAGCAATTCTGAATTACAATCGCTGGGCGAACGAATGTACGGCCAATGCCGACTCGGTTTCCAAGAAGCTGTTTGAAGATCTGGTGGCGGATGAGGAACGCCATTACGACCAGTTTGATACCGAACTGGATAATCTGGCTAAATTTGGCGATGGCTACCTGGCGCTGCAATCCATCGAACGTAGCAAGAATGTGGCTGCTGGAAATACCGAGCAATAAAAATGCAGAACGGTTGAAAGCACTGCTCCCGGGATGCAACGAAAAACGTCCCCACGGAATGGGGACGTTTTTCATATTTTTCCAATTTCATGGTGGTATTAATTTCCGAAAGATTGGGAAATGGAAGTTTCCTCTCCGGTTTTAAGCCGAATAAAGCCAGGTTTCAATTTCACCCTCCGGTCCGAAAAATCGACCACTACATTTCCCGTTTCCGTAATTTGCACAATCTCCCCTTCCCCCAGGGTGATGTGAACAACCTTATTCCCCACAAAACTGCGTTTGTAGAATTCTTTTTCTGGAAGAACATGCAATAACAAAAGGGTCGCTTTCATCGTTTCCTCTTGGTGGTTGCGAGGGGCTTTCTGAACCGCTTCCAGAGAAGGCAACTTCCCCTCGCGCAGAACCTGGCGGATCGCGTGGCGGAACTCCTGCAACGGAACCGACCAGACATTTTTGTTGGGACGTTTAATGCGAATTTTAAAATTGGTTTTTCCGGCAAATTCAATCACTTCTTCCGGAAAGTCCGGCAAAGCAATCGATCGCTGTTCCATCAGGCGGGCGATAATGGTGTGTTCCAGTTCTGCCACAAACTGAAGTTCTAACCGCTGAAAATTTTCCTGGAACTCCGAAGAGGTGAACATATTCGGGTCAATCATACGTCCCCCTTTCAGGGAATGAAATTGGAACTGCGAAATAGAAAAAAATCCCAATGTTAAATTTATACCACGAAGCATTAAAAATCAACAATCAGACACGATAATTAGAAATTTCTTTCCCAATTCCCTCCCACCTATCCTAAGTATTGGGGAAAAATAGTTGTGAAATCGTCTTTGGGTGGTTTTACCCCCAACACCAGAAAAAACTCGTTTAGAACGAGAGGTGCACCTCCCCACAGTTTTGTAAATTCTATATTAAAACCTTCAGAACAATTAGCCGAAAGATGTCTGAAAGAAAAAAATTCCGAAAGATTCCTGAGAAAATGAATTGTCCCGGATGCTTCAGGGCATTTACTGGAAACCGGCGTGGTTCCGGGAAAATGAAAAAATTTTCCGGACAATACCCGGGAACCTTTGCGAGCAGGAGAATAAGCAGTTAAAAAACTTGCGGAAATTTTATTCGCAACGGGAATCATTAAACGAAAATGCCGCATGCTTTTTTGATAAATGAGAATTTATCCTGAGAATCTTGATGCAATTTGAACCAGGCATCAGGAAATTCTGTAAATTTTTAACTCTTTAAAATTTCTCTTTTTTCTTGATTAATAGAATTTTATTTTAGCAAACACAAATCTAGAAGTATTCTCTGGGAGAACTACTAAATTGAGGTAAACAGATGGAAAATTTCCTTGATAAGATTAAAGAATTTGCCGGAAGTGTGTCTTTGTCCCCGCTTTCGGTTCAGGTTTCGCAGGAAAAAATCGAGGAATTGCTCCGTAAAGGATCGGAAAAAGTTCCGGATTTGAAAGATATTGCCATAGATATTCGGGATGGGGAGGCTAAAGTTATTCTCTACGTCCATCATAAAATATCGGCAAAAGTAACATTGCATTTGTTACCGGGCGAGATTTTCCTGAACGAAGATACATTAATAGTTCGATTTATCCAGAAAGTTCCACCGGAGATAGAAGGCAGTGGTTCGGGGAGCACCTTTTTATTGCGCACGGTGGAACGATTATTCCGGGATTCCATTTACGACACCATCTCCCGGAAAACCGATTTGTTGCAGATTGATGCGGAACAAATTACAGTGCGCGTGCCGCTTCAGCGTTTCGCCAGCGAATCGGTATTAAAAATATTGCACTGGATCGATCTGGAAAAATACACTTTTGAGGAGCAGAAAGTCCGGGTTTTTATCAAATTTCGACCTCTTAGCTGAATTTTGTTCACCTTAGAGGTTGATTGGCACACCGTACCATCGTATATTTTTACTCAGGAAGACAATTCACAACAGGGGAGTTGAGTACCAGTTCAATTAGAAAACCAGGAGGGGTTATGAATTCGTTTCATGAATCCCGTTACCTGCAGTTTTTTTCATTCATATTATTTCCCGCTTTCATTTTTGCCCAGGAGGCGACTTCTCAAACGACCACTCCACCCAATTACATTTTTCTTATCGTCATCGCCCTGATGGGCATTATTGTGGTGATGACCATTTTTTCTTTCATCTACATGCAGCGGCGAATTTTAGATAATTGCCGCGATCCGGAATGTTTGAAAGAATATTTTGAGCTTCCTTTCGGAGTACCGGTGGGAACGGTGCGTTCGGTCATTACTTTTATCATCATTGCTATTGGTATGATGTTCTTTGCGCTCACGGTATTCTACGGTGGTTCGGTGGAGATACCGGATTCGCTGGTAAATATCATTATGGCGGTGATTGCATTTTATTTTGGAACCCGTTCTGCTGCCGGTTTTCCTTCGCGTAAACCTGCACTCCCCCACAAAGAGAGCGCGACTCCGGAAGAAAAATCGCAAATTCAAGAGGCACTCCAGAAAGCACGCAGGGTAGTGGAGCAGGTGGATGAGCTGAAAAAGGTGCTGCCTGAGGAGCAGCAAAAGAAAGTAGCCGAGTTTTTGGATACTGCCCGCAAATATCTGAATGAAGCAGAAAAAGCCGAACGCGAAGGCAAGTATAGCGTGGCCAAAACAGTGGCCGATATGCTGGAAAATCTTTTAACTAAACAGGATGGGGTACAAAGTTTGCTGCAAAATATTGTAGGAACAATTGGGACAATAATCGGAGCCAATCCTTCGCTGGCACTGGTGGGTGGTGCACTGCGCATTGGGAGTACCCTAGCAGGCGATGCCTACGATAAATGGCGAAAACGCATCCTGGATATGCCCATCGAAGCGGGAGATATCAATCCCAATGTGCTGGATGCCGATACCGCCGAGTCAATCTTTATTTCCATTGATCTGTTTAAGCGCAGTTTTAGCAAACAACTGCTGAGCAATAAACCGGAAGATAAAACTCGGTTGCTGCAAATTCTGAAAGATCTGGCCAGCGATAATTCCATTGATGCGCTGTACCGGAAATACCAAAAACAAATTTCCGGAACGCTCGAAGAATTTGCTGCTTCGGTACAATTACTGCGCGAAATGCTGCTGGATGCTGAACTGGAACAGTCGTTACAACATGCCGATTTTGGAGAACTGAAAAACTACCAGAGTTTTACCCAATATCTGGAACGAGTAAAAGATGATAAAGAAGGAAACGCCGTACTCAACGAACTGATGCAACTCATTGACAAAATCCGGACAAAGAAAATTGATGTGAATAAGGTGTTGGAATATTTAAAAGAAATCCGGAAATCGGTGTTTTAGTAGCAAGAACTGATTTTTACGATTATAAAGTTGATTTAATTTTATTCAGGTAAAAATGAGAGGTCGAAAGGGGGAGAATATGAATCGGTTTTATTCAACACGAGGTTTGCAAAGATTTTTACCGGGATTGGTGGTTCTTTTTGCTCTGTTAACGTTGATGTATAGTTGCATGCCATCCCGCCTAAAGAAGCTGAAACTCTGGCACCAGAACGGCGAGTACGAGCAGGTGGTACAATCTCCCATTGATTGCATCGACCAGTCGCCGGAGTGTTTCGAAATTAAATTAATCCGTGCCGATAGTTACTACCGCCTGGGTAAGTTCGGGGAAGCATACGTGTACATTAAAGATGCTCTGCACCGCGTGTCTCCGAAAATCTCCAGAACGGATTTAATCACAGCGTACACCCTTTATTCCGAGGTGTTGTTCGAAAAAGCCAAGCAGACGGATGAATTCCTGCCCAAACGGAATTTTGTGAATCAACTTTTACGGAATGTGGAAATTGCTTTGAAGGAGAATGCTTCCCTCAAAGCGGGAGAGCAGGCAAAGAAAAATCAGGAACTGTTAACCCGGTTACAAGCCGAAGCATTGCTGATGAAAATGGATCTGGTGGAACCGGATAGCCTGATTGAAATGTACCAGAAGCTTCAAACCGTGGCAGATAAGTTGGAGGAACTGTTTCCGGGAGAGGGCTATCGGGAATATTACCGGCTGCGGGGGGAATTCAAATGGTTACTCCCGGAACTGAAACAGGCAATTTTAAAGCATAAACCGCTGGAGGAAGCCACCCGAACTCGGTTTTTACAACTGGCAGAAGCGGCTCAGTTCCTGCGGCAGAAGCCGATCTATCGCCAGGGGTATGCGGGAGCCATTGATCTGTTCCTGGACAACGTCGAGCGGTTTCGCAAACAAATCCTATGAGATGAAGCATGGCTGTGTTTTCGGTAGGGATCGATCTGGTCGAAATTCAGCGCATTGAGGAAGCAATTCAGCAGTACGGAGAGCGCTTTTTACGAAGGATTTACACCCCGCAGGAGGTGGAATATTGCCGTCGGAAAGCAGATGCCCGCAGCTTTGCCGCTCGCTTTGCTGCTAAAGAAGCGGTCGCTAAAGCGCTGGGGGTGGGAATTGCTCAGGGCATCCGCTGGACCAATGTGGAAGTGCTTAACGATAGTCGGGGAAAACCTTATTTAAAATTGCATGGTGAAGCAGCAGAATTGTGCCAGAGGAAAAAACTCCACCTGAGTCTTTCCCATTCCCGGACTCATGCTATTGCCATGGTTGTGGTGGAAGAAGAATCCTCAGAGTAAGGGAATAAAAATGATCTCGGGTAATTAAATCGGGAAGCGATTTTTCCCACACCGGGGGTAAAATAAAAGATTAATAATAATGTGATGAAAAAACCGATGATTAAATACGGGTAATTCTCACCCGCTCGTCCTTTTCGTACAAAGTAATGTAATGCAATTTCTCCTGGTTAAGCCAGGTTCCTTCTCCCACGTGGACTTCCACATTAGGATACACCACGCCGTTAATTCGGATATACGCCTTTTTTAATTTTTCGTATTTTTGTTGAACCGTTTCCAGCAGCGCTTTAAAACGGTTCAAATCTCCTTTAATTTCTTCCTGTCTTTGTTGCAATTCTTCAAGTTCCTGAGCTTCGGCAGCAGAGATTTTCCGGTCCAATTTTTTTACCACCAGAAGATAAATTCGCTCTTTATTGGCATCGAAAGCCTTTTGGTATTCTTTGATTTGTTCCAGGAGTGCATTTCGTTCTTCATTTAACACCTTTTTTTGCCCTACTACCAGGATGGTTCGCACTTCTTCTTCGCTGCCGGCCGAGCGGATCTGGATGGATTCCATCGCTTCGGTGCGCCCTCCCACAACGCGCCCATCGGAACTTTTGACTGCGCGGTAAGCTCTGGTACGACAGGCAATCAGTTCCACTTCGAAAAAAATATCGCGATGCGCTTCCAGTTTGCCATTGCGGGCAAAAGCGACCTGAATATCCCGTCCCGCCTGGAGTCTCCCTTTTATTCCCCCGGAGAAACCCTGATGAACAATAATATCCCGTCCTGCCTGCACCTGGGCATCCTCCACCGAGCCATAAATAATTACATCCTCTCTTGCTTCCACAATGAACCCAGCTTTCACATCGCCATTAACAATCACCCGACCCGGAAAGCGAACATTCCCGGTATCCAGGTCGATATCGCCATCCACTTCAAAAGTGTCAAAAACTTCGATTTTACCTGTTTCCGAAAATGTCGCCATTCCGGGACTGGTAGCAATAATCAATGTCGGATCGTTTTTATCGTATGCTACATTTTTCCCCAACCGAACGGGATTTTTATCGGGCATGGGGGGTGGGGGAATGACTTCTCCCAGGATATTTTTCCCGGGTATGCCCGGTTCCGCCGGAAGAATGCGAAGCAGAGGCGTATCTTTTTCCACAATATTGTAGCGGATAATTTCTTTGTAATTTACCCGATCGTTACTCGTCTTCTGGAAAATTTTTTTCTCGGAAGGAAAATCGATGAGTTTTTCGATCCGGGGAGGACGACCCATCCGGGGTTTACGTCCCTGGGCAATGATGAAAGGAGTCGTTTGAATAGAACCGTGCAGAGCATTTTTTAAATTCTCTGTTTGCAACCCGTACCGAATCCCCTGCGATTTTAACAAATCTTTTATAATGAATAAAATCTTCTTCCGGGATAGCGCCGTATTGGTAATGTGAACTTCCGCCTTTAGCTTGTCTTTGCTAATGCGGAGAATAATCCCTTCTTTACTCACAGTTGTTTCCATGAACGAGCCATACCCTGTTATTTTGGGTTCACGGATTTCAGCGTGGGAATTTCCAGAACAAAACAGTTCTGATCCGTGACATTCTCGTCGAGGTAAATTTTTCCTCCCATCGCTTCCATTGCCATTCTACAAAAAATTAATCCCAGTCCCCGGGCCGGTTTAAAACCTGCTTTTTTGAGCTCGGGTTGGGCATTCTTTAAAAATATTTTCTTACGAAACCGCGCCGGAATGGGTTTTCCATCATGTGTCACCTTTAGCAACACCTGCTCCCGCTCGTTTTTCTCCGTCTCAATCAAGATGGAAAGATATTCCGGAGTATTCTGAAATACATAGTTGAGTAAATTGTCCAGCACTCGCTCAAAAATGTCTTTATCCACGTACACCTGGGAAAATTCCTCGTACAGTTTCATGAGCACAGTTTTATTCTGGTGCTCGGGAATGTCTTTTAACGATTCGACCACCTCGTTTAACATCACATTCAAATTGGTGGGAACCGGTTCAATTTCCATGCTTTTTTGTTCCAATCGGCTGATGTCCAGAAGATTCAGAATCATGCGAAGCAGACTCCGGCTCCCGCGCATGATGCGTTCGGTGTACACGCGCATATCCACATTTTCGGAAGAACTGCGGGTCATCTCTATCATCTGCAAATTTCCCTGAATCACGAACAGGGGATTTTTCATGTCGTGTACAATGAGGTTAGTGAGCTCTTTTTTGAGCAAATCTTCCCGCCGCAAAGCCTTCTGCTGCCGTTTTAATTTTTCGTTTTGCCGGATGAGTTCATCGTGGTAACGTTTAATCCGTAAAAGCGATTTTACCCGCGCCAGTAGTTCCACGTTTTCGAAAGGCTTGGTAATGAAATCGTCGGCTCCGGCTTCCAGCGCCCGAATTTTATCTTTTAATTCTTTCAAGGCAGTAATCATGATGATGGGGATGTGCTGGGTACGGGGGTTCTTCTTCAACCGTTCGCACACGGTGTAACCGTCGATGGTGGGAAGCATAATGTCCAGCAAAATAATGTCCGGCGGCGTTTTCTCCACAATTTCGATGGCTTCCGGACCGTCCTCGGCGGTGAGCACTTCGTAACCCGCTGGTTTTAAAAAGTAAACCAGCAAATTGATGCTTTCGGGGCTGTCGTCAACCACCAGAATTCTGGCTGTCGGTTTGTTCTCTTTCATCCCTTATATTGTGACCTCAATTTTATTTCTGGCTCCGAAGATTAAATTTCCAATCCAGGTAAAAGGTTCTTGTACCGAAAATAAATGAATTTGTGGTGTTGGATACCCAGCCTGGTTTAATCTTTTCCTTAAACGTAACGTTATATTTTCGGCATTTTTCCCTATTTCTTGATGGGGAAATGTAATTAATTTAACATGCAACAATTCCTGTGCCCAGCGCCCTTCCACTGCTACCGAACCAAGCGTTTGCCCGGAAAATAAAAACGCAAAATCGAGGTATTTTTGGCGATGCACCCGGTGCTGACGCCAGAAGCTGAGCCAGGGAGGATTCCCCCGGGAGCCGGGATAAGGAAGCAGCAGCCACTTTCCGCGCCGAAATCCTTTGAGTTGACCACTGAAGAGGCGGTTCAATGCAGTTTCCCACTGCTGCGTTGAGGGAGATTGAGCATCCCGGGAGTATCGGGTAAAATAGGCGAGCAGGCGGGCGAAGAAGTCCGTAATTTCCCGGGGAGAAGGTGAACCTTCTTCCGGCACGAAGGGGAAGGGAAAGGGCTCCGGGGAAGAATCAGCCAGTTCGTCCCGGGAGCTCGGGGTCTCCTTCCCCAAGAACCATTCCTGGAAAGCAGAAAACGGTTCCTCCCCGAATTCGGTGTCGTTTTGCAGAAAGAAGAAGTAACCGAGCAAAAACATATGAGGATACTGTTTTACCCGTTTATTTTCTCGCAAAAGATGTTTCAGGCGGTTCACATCCCGGGATTTAATTGGGAGTTCCCAGCGCACCGCCCAGCTTTCCAGTAATCCCATGAGCCCCTGTTGCCGAAAGGTGGAGAGGGAATTTGCCGAAGCGGTGTTTCCTGGAAAGGTGGTGATGAATTTAAATTTAAGCCTTGGTTGTGTTTGCTGAAGTTCCAGCAGGACGATGTTGCCCGGTTTCAGCAACTCGGTACTGGTAACGAAAAGGGTGTGCCCCCGATGCTGCACCAGGTAGCGAAACGGCGCCAGCCGCCGAAGCACCCGAAAAGAGAGCCGGTCGCCTGGCAGTAAATTTCGGGTTAACTCGGGCCAGAATCTATTCTGAGAAAGGTTGTTAAATTCAATTTCCATGAATTACACTGATTGAACATTTTTCGGGTGCATTCTTGCAGGGTTGTTTCGGGTACAGTCCGACATTTAACGTTTTTGGGTTCCGGATTTTCCCAGTTGTTTTTGCATGGCCAGGTAGAACTCCACCTCACCCTGCCCGATTTTCATCCGTCTGGCAATTTCTGCCACATTCAGGTTCTTCTGGTACAGGCGGGCAATCTGTTCTTCCCGGGATAAATTCTTATGTACGTTGCGCTGATGCGCTTTAAGGTTTAATGCCAGTTCCAGTTCGCCCACACCCAGATTTAAACTTCGGGCCAGTTTCAGTCGATTCTCCGGTTCCTCCAGGTTAAGCTGGCTCAGTTGAGCCGGAGAATCTTCCGTTAACACCGAGGCCATTTCCTCCTCCACCGGCGGAGGAGAGGCTTTTGCAGGTTCCCTCAATCCGGATGGCTCGGCGGGAGGCTCGGGTTTCGGAGGCATTTCAGCCATTTGCTCTTCCCGCTGCGCTGCCTGTTGAAGTGCCGCCTGTGCCGTTTGCAAAATCTTTTCCCGATTTTTCTCCAGATTCAATTCCGGGAAAGTTGTGGTCTTCAGACGCTGAACCATTCGCTTCTGGATGGAAGTGATTAACCAGTACAGAAGAACGCCCAGCAACAGAGCGGTTCCCAGCAGATACAGAAGAATGTGGTTCGCCGAACGGGCTGGTTTCTCCGGCAGCCGGGAAGTTGATACCACGGAAGAGTCGGTTGCCCGGGTTAGCTGCGAGGGAGCAGCATTTTCTTCCATAGAGGGCGGGGAGGTTTTAACCGGATTTTCGCTGCCCGCAGGGGAGGATGCTTCAACTGCCGAAACCTGTTTCTGCGAATCGGGAACCGGCTGCGGCTGGCGGCTGTACTGTTCCTGATAAAGTCTCTGGTATTTCCGCGCCAGCACCGAATTGCCCAGCACCCGGTAAAGCCGGGCCATGTCCCGGTACAATCCCAGAGAATCGCATTTCAACCGCAGGGCATGTTTAAAATTAATCTCCGCCAGATGGTACTGTTTTTTAGCAAACCGAATCTGCCCCGCTTTAAAATAGGCATTGCCGTGGCGCCGATTCTTAAAAATGATTTTGCGGTACAGAGTAAGGGCTTTATCCAGTTGACCCGCTTTCTGGAGAGCAACGGCTTGCTGGTAAAGCTGTTCCAGAGGGTCGAAAAAGGCTTCATCGTGCAGGATGATGCGAGTGGGGTTCCCCTGGTGCAGGGAAAAGTTCAAATTACTTTTGAGGGTAAACACCAGCAAACGGCTGTTTTTCTTAAGCGGAAGCTGCTGAATGCTTGCAATGCCCGATGGTTCTGGCACGGAAATTTTGAAATAAGGCCGGAAGGTTCGATTTAAATTGGAGGAGTAAATTTTTACCAGCAATTTTTGAGCCGGTGACGGGTTCAGAAGCTTCAGATGGACGCTGGAAGGGAGATGAAAAAGGATTTCCGTGTGTCCTTGATTCGTTTCAAAAGAGAGAATCTG
>JALXCH010000562.1 GCA_026991005.1 Calditrichia bacterium
TAATGTATTTGTGAATGGCTTTGGCCGCCTTTCCACCATCGGCAATCGCTTCGATAGCTGTAGCGGGACCCAGCACCACGTCACCACCGGCAAAAACTCCGGGAATGTTGGTTTCCATGATTTCCGGCCTCACTTCCAGCGTTCCCCAGCGGGTGGTTTTTACTTCCAGTAACTTGCCGTCCTTACCTGCGTATTCCAGATCCGGCTTCTGCCCGATGGCGGCGATTACCCAATCCACTTCCATTTCGTAATTTGAGCCTTCGATGGGGATGGGACGACGGCGTCCGCTGGCATCGGGAGGACCCAGTTCCATCTTCACGCATTCCATGCCCCGTACCCGGTTGTTTTCATCCGTGAGAATCTTCACCGGTGCAGTGAGGAAAACGAACTTCACGCCTTCTTCCTGCGCTTCTTCAATTTCAATTTTATTGGCAGGCATTTCTTTGATGGTGCGGCGATAGACGATGCTTACCTCATCGGCACCCAGGCGTAACGCCGTGCGCGCGGCATCCATTGCCGTATTGCCACCACCAATCACCGCTACCTTGCCGGAGAGCTTCTTCACCTTACCCAATTTGACTTCTTCCAGAAACTCAATCCCGGCCAGAACTCCTTCGGCATCTTCGTTTTCCACCCGCATGCTGGTACTGGCCTGGGCACCCAATCCCAGGAAGATGGCTTCGTACCCTTCATCGAAAAGCGAATCGATGGTGAAATCCCGACCCAGTGCTTTATTGCAATAAATTTCCACGCCTAGTTTGGTGATTCCCTCAATTTCTTTGTCCAGAATTTTTTCCGGGAGCCGATATTCCGGGATGCCCCAGCGCAGCATGCCGCCCGGTTTGGGTTTGGCATCGAAAATGTGCACGGTGTGTCCTTCCTGGCGCAGATAGTAGGCGCAGGAGAGGCCCGCGGGTCCCGCACCAACTATGGCCACTTTATGCCCGCTGTCCGGTTTCACCTCCGGGAAGTAGCGATCGGGACTCTCCAGGTCGTAGTCTGCCAGAAAGCGCTTCACGTGGTCGATCGCTTCGGCTTCATCCACCAGATTACGACGGCAGGCCAGCTCGCAGGGACGGGTACACACCCGGCCACACACGGTGGGCAGGGGATTGGTCTGTTTAATCAGGGCAATTGCTTCCTTATATTTCCCCATGGCAGCCAGGGCCAGATAACCCTGCACATCCACCCCCGCAGGACAGGTAATTTTGCACGGTCCCAGACAATCCGCATAGTGGTTACTCAGCAGCAGTTCCAGCGCCATTTTGCGCGCTTCGCGAAGGCGTTCGTTTTCGGTGGTAATCTTCATGCCCTGGCTAACTTTCGTACCGCACGAGGGGACAAAAGTCCGAGCTCCTTCTACTTCCACCACACACAAAAAACAGGAGGTAAACGGTTCAAGCTGGTCGTCGTGGCACAGGGTGGGAATGTGAATCCCCTGATCCCGGCACACCTGTAAAATGGTTTGATTACTATCCGCCACTACCGGCTTTCCGTCTATGAACACCTGCACCTTACTCATTTTTTGCTCCCGTTTGTTAAGTCTATTTTCCTCATGTTTGACCCCTCCCGTGGCTTCTCCGCCCATTTACGCTTCTTCCAGTTCTTCCTGTACACCGGTTAAAATTTCGATGGCATCGAATTTACACACGTCGTAACAGGCGCCACAGCGGGTACACATTTCTTCATTAATGAAATGCGGTTTGAGCTTCTCGCCGGTGATTGCGCCCACGGGACAGGCACGCAAGCAAACCATGCATCCCGTACAGGCATCGGGGATAACCCGGTAGGTGATGAGTGCCCGGCAGCTTTTCGCCGGACATTCCTTGCGGTAGATGTGCGCCTCGTATTCGTCCCGGAAATATTTGAGGGTGGTTAGTACCGGATTGGGAGCGGTTTGCCCCAAACCACACAGCGAGCTCTTTTTGATATTTTCCGCCAGTTTTTCCAGCCTATCCAGATCTTCCGGCTTCCCTTCGCCGTTGGTGATGCGTTCCAGAATTTCCAGCATACGTTTGGTACCCATGCGGCAGAAGGTACATTTCCCGCACGATTCCTCCTGGGTAAAATTCAGGAAGAATTTCGCCACATCCACCATGCAGGTGCGGTCGTCCATTACCACCATTCCGCCGGAACCCATAATCGCGCCGGTTTTGTTGAGCGATTCGTAATCCACCGGCGTATCCAGCAAGCTGGCAGGGACGCATCCGCCGGAAGGTCCGCCTAATTGCACCGCCTTAAATTCCCGGTCGTCCTTGATGCCGCCGCCAATATCGAAAATGACTTCCTTGAGGCTCATCCCCATAGGCACTTCCACCATGCCGCCCCGTTTAATTTTTCCTGCCAGCGCAAAAACTTTTGTTCCTTTACTCTTTTCCGTTCCGTAACGGGCAAATGCCTGGGCACCGTTCAGGATAATCCAGGGAACGTTGGCGTAAGTTTCCACATTGTTGATATTGGTTGGTTTGCCCCACAGGCCTTTCACTGCGGGGAACGGAGGACGCAGGCGGGGCATGCCGCGTTTACCTTCCACACTGGCAATGAGGGCGGTTTCTTCTCCGCACACAAACGCCCCCGCACCCAGTTTCAACGAAATGTCGAAGGAGAAATCGCTTCCCAGAATTTTCTTCCCCAGGAAGCCGCGTTCGCGCGCCTGCTGGATGGCAATTTCCAGCCGCTGGACGGCCAGGGGGTATTCCGCCCGGACGTAAATGATTCCTTCCCGGGCACCAATGGCGTACCCTGCGATCAGCATTCCCTCCAGTACGCTGTGGGGATCGCCTTCCATCACGCTGCGATCCATAAAGGCACCGGGATCGCCTTCATCCCCGTTGCAGATAATGTATTTCATATCTCCCGGGGATTGGCGGGCGAATTGCCATTTTATTCCCGTAGGGAAACCGGCACCGCCTCTTCCGCGCAAACCGGATTTCTTAATTTCTTCAATCACTTCCTGGGGACTCATCTTAAACA
Organism: Calditrichia bacterium; assembly: GCA_026991005.1. The sequence goes on from JALXCH010000562.1 coordinate 2,974, forward strand.
ATACCTGGCTTAACGCCTTGTACCCGTTGCGCGAAAGGTAGTCTTCGATGCGTTCCGGATTAATCTTACCGGCATTGCGCAGCACAATGCGCACCTGCCGCTCGAACAGCTCGTTTTCCGCCTGCTCGATGTTCTCGCCTTTGACCACCCAATCTTCGATAATGTGCTTTTCTTCGATGTGCTCCTTTAGAATTCGAGGAAGTTTTTTGGGGGTCACATCCCCGTAAATAATGGGCGGCATATTGGGCATTTGAATTTCCACCAGAGGTTCGCGGTAACAGGCGCCAATACAGCCCGTTTTTGCCAGCTCGATGGGAAGATTCTCCTGGGCAATTTTTTTCTCCAGCGCGTTGTACACCTCCGCAGCACCGGCGGCAATCCCGCAACTGGCCATGCCCACCAGAATTTTTATTTTTCCGTTTTGCGGAGAACTCATGGGAATTGTCCTCTATTTTTGATATTTTTTCAGGATTCGTTTAGTCTCCCGGTCGGTTAGCCGACCGTAGGTGGTTTCGTCAATCATCATCACCGGGGCGAGGCTACAGCAGCCCAGGCAGGCGACCGATTCCAGGGTAAACATGCCGTCGGGAG
>JALXCH010000563.1 GCA_026991005.1 Calditrichia bacterium
TCTCGGAGATTTTTAACAATGAATAACAAAAAATTCCTGCATCGAGATATTTTACCAGAGATTAGAAAACAACTGGATACTCCATACGTGGTTATCCTCATTGGCTCGCGCCGCACCGGGAAAACCACCCTGCTGAAAATGCTCATGGAAGAACCCACCGTTCGGGAAAATAGGTTGTATTTCGATCTGGAGAATCCCCTCTACCGGCAAAATTTCCATCAGCTCGATTACGATAGAATCGCTCGGCAGCTCCTTCATACACTTCCCAAACCCGATCGGCGGGGTTACATCTTTCTGGACGAAATTCAGTACCTGGAGAATTCCGCTTCCCTGCTAAAATATATGTTCGATCACTACCCGCAATTAAAATTCATTGTCTCCGGCTCTTCTTCTCTCCGCATCAAATCGCTTTTTAGTGACTCCATGGTGGGACGTAAGCGAGTAGTACGCCTGTACCCATTGAATTTCAGGGAGTTTCTCCGCTTCAAACAAAAAGAGGAACTGCTGCGCCTGATTCAAAATATGGACGTCTTTTCACACCAATTTACCCCACCGGAGCTACTTCCCTCCCATCGCCAGGAACTGCTCACAGAATTACTTGATTTTCTCCGTTTTGGAGGTTACCCGGAAACCACTCTACTGAAGCAGGATGAGGAACGCATCCAGAGTCTTTACGAGATTTACACGTCGTACATTCAAAAAGACATTGCCTTTTTGTTCTCCATCGAACATGTGGAGAAGTTTAACAAACTGGTGCAAATTCTGGCGGCTCAGATTGGTAATCTGGTGAACATGGTAGAACTTACCAACACCGTTGGTTTAGCCCGGAGCACCATCGAGCGTTACACATTTATTCTGGAAAATACTTTTGTCCTTCGCTTCCTTCTTCCGCATTACTCCAATATTCGCAAAGAATTGAGCAAAATGCCCAAAGTGTTCTTTGAAGATGTAGGCCTTTGCAATGCGGTACGGGGACGTTTTCTTCTTGCTCCAGAAGATGCATTCATCGGTCAGTTAGCGGAAAATTTTGTTCTGAATGAACTGGAAAAACGGTATCGCTTCCAGATAAAATTCTGGCGCAACAAGAACAAGCAAGAAGTGGATTTTGTGCTTTTCGAAGGCGGAGAGACGATTCCCGTGGAAGTTAAATTTCAAGCGCAGCGACGGTTCCGTATCCCCATGGGTTTAAAAAGCTTTATTCGGGCCTATCACCCGCGCCGGGCACTGGTAATTACCAGGGATTACAGTGAAGTTGCCCAATGGAATAACACAGAGATTATTTTTATGCCAATTTATTTGATTTAGAAACCGGTGCGACTTTCCGGTTTCTTATCGCCGATTTTTCCGAAATCCCATCTCTCCCGCCTGCCATTGTGAAAAATTCCCAGAAGAGAACAGCGCATCTAACTCCATTCATCCCGATTCAGTTTAAAATACATGTTTACTCAGTGGAATCGAATTCGTTATTTGGAATTTGGAATTTGCCGTTTGTGATTTGGAATTTGGGATTTGTCTTTTGGAATTTGTTTCTTGGGATTTGGAATTTGGGATTTGTTATTTGAAATTTATCATTGTGATTTTTCCGCACCACCTTTAGCAGTTCAAATCCCCAGTTCTTTAATCAACCGATTCAAATAGGTACGCTGAATCCCCAGAATCCGGGCGGCCTGAGATTGGTTGCCACCGGTCTGCTGCAAAATGCGAGCAAGGTATTCTTTTTTGAACCGGGTGACGGCATTCTGCAGGGTATCCGCTGCAAACAACCCTTCTTCGGTACGGGGAGGTTCCGGCGCCTGCAGGAAGGGAAACTGTTTCTCCGTCAATTGTCCCGAGGTGCACAGCACCACCGCTCGTTCCACGGCATTACGCAGCTCCCGGATGTTTCCAGGCCAGGGGTAGCGCATCAGCTTTTCGCGCAACCCGGGGGAAAGAGAAAGCTGCGGTTTGCTGAGTTCCTGCCGGAATTTAGTCAGGAAGAAATCCAGCAGCTCGGGGATGTCCTCGGGACGTTCCCGCAGCGGGGGAATTTCCACCCGCAGCACGTTGATGCGGTAGTACAGGTCTTCCCGAAACCGCCCATCTTGAATTTCTCGCTGCAAATCGCGGTTAGTGGCGCAGATGATACGCACATTGGCACGCCGGGTCTTGGTGCCGCCCACCCGCTGGAACTCCCCGTACTCAATAAAATGCAGCAACTTTGCCTGCAGGGAGAGCGGCAGCTCCCCAATCTCGTCTAAAAACAGGGTACCGCCTTCCGCCATCTCCACCCGTCCCTGCTTCTGGCTTACCGCGCCGGTAAACGCCCCCTTCTCGTGCCCGAACAAATCACTCTCCAGCAACTGCTCGGAGAGGGTAGCACAGTTCACGTAAACAAACGGAAACTTTCGCCGGGGACTGTTCTGGTGGATGTAATAAGCCAGCAGATGCTTGCCGGTACCGGTTTCCCCGGTGATGAGCACCGTGGTATTGCCCTGCGCCACCGCCTGGCACTGCTTCACCACTTCCTGCATGCGCTCGCTGCGTCCGATAACCATCTGGCGCTGGTTTTCCCAATCCAGTTCCAGGATTTTCAGGCGGGTACTCAACTGGCGCTGTTCCTGCAACTTCTGCAATTTCAATAGCAGGTGATCCGGCTCCACCGGCTTGGTTAAAAAATCCTCCGCCCCCTGTTTAATTGCCGTTACCACCTCGGGAATGCTGCCGTAGCCGCTGAGCAGAATTACCGTGCTTTCGGGGAATTTCTCCCGAATTTCCGGCAGAATTTCCAGACCGGTGCCGTCGGGGAGTTTCAAATCCAGCAGCACAAATTCCGGGGTAAACTGCGTCAGTTTTTCGCGGGCGCGACTCAGGGTGTCCACGCTTTCTACCTGGTACCCGTTGGCAGAAAGGAACGTGCCCATTTCCTGCGCCAGTACAATGTCGTCATCAATGATTAAAATGCGGGGATTCATGATTTTCCTTTCCTTTTGCTGGGTGAAGATTGGCTGCCGGGAAATGTAGCACCACGGTGGTTCCCTCCCCGGGTTGGGATTCGATGCGCACCTTCCCCTTCAGTAACTCGGTAAACTGCTTCACGATGTGGAGTCCCAGATGGAAGCCGCCCGCTGCACCGGACTGCTCCTTCTTCCCGAACGGTTCGAAAGCAGCGGCAATCTGCTCGGGAGTCATCCCACCCGCCCGATCCTGCACCCGGATTTCCACCATCTCCTCGCCTCCTTCTTCCCGGAATTGCCGGGCGGTAATACGGATACGCTCCCCTTCCGGAGAAAATTTTACGGCATTGTGCAGGATGTTAAAGAGGACTTCCCGCAGGAAGAGGGCATCGCTGCGCACGGCCAGCGCTGGGGGCACCTCCTGTTCCACCTGCAGGTGCTTGCGGGCGATGGCTTCCTGCAGCGCCTCCAGCGCTTCCCGCAGCAAGGTAGGCAGGGAGAGCGGCACCAGCCGCAACGGCATCTGTCCCCGCTCGATGCTGGAGAAGGAGAGCAAACTCTGAATCAATTGCTGCAACCGCTGCACCTGCACCTGGATTTCCCGGGTCGCCTGCTGCCAGTTCTCCCCACCGGCAGAGAGGGAATACTGGAGATTTTTCAGCTTCCAGAGAATGGTATTTAGCGGGGAGCGCAGGTCGTGTGCCACCTCTGCCACCAGCAGACTCTTCCACTCGCTGAGCTGCTGGGCCTTCTCCCGCTCCAGGGACTCCTGAATGTATTTTTTGAGATAGCGGATTTTCTCCAACTGGGTGGCGGCGGCGGTAGCCATCTGGCGCGCCAGGTCCAGGTCTTCTTTCCAGAAACGCTGCCCGGACCGCTTCTCCCCGATGAGCCAGCCGCTGTGGGAATCGATAAACAGGAACAACAGGTACGGCTCCGGCAAGGGCGCAGCTGGGAGCTCCAGCCCGGATTCGATGCGGGAGCGCCGGGCGCTGTTCACGAAAATGTGCTCCCGACTGGCGGCATCCTGTGCTTCGACCCAGCGCAAAAAATTTGCATCACCGGGCAGCTTCCCGGGGTGCTCGACCTCCGGGGATTTTCCCCAGCGAACCACCTCCTGCCGCCGTACCGGCACCGCACGCTGGTAAGCCGCCTGGAGCTTCTTCACCACCAGAAAACTTTCGTTCACATTTTCCAGCTCCCGGAGAAACGCTTTCAACGCCTGAAAACGGTCGTATTTAATGCGGTAGAAGCGGCGATCCACCTGGGACTGCACCCGGTTCTTCAGGGGCTGGAATAGCAGTGCCACCACCAGCGCCGCCAGAATGGACGCAATGGGCGAATTCAGGGAAAATTGGTTGATGAGCACCAGGGAGAATCCCGAAGCGGTGAGCAGATACACGGCAATGAGGCTGAGCAGCACGATGGAATAGACCAGACTGCGGGATACCACGATTTCGATATCGAACAGCCGGTGGCGCAAAATGGCGATGGCGACGGTGGTGGGGACGAAAAGCACCGCCAGGTTGGTTACCCACTCCGGAACCAGCGGTGCCAGACCGAAAATCTGGGGCAGATTCCAGAGAAAAACGAAGGGGAAACTCCCCCAGAACACCCCCCAAAGCACCCATTGAATTTTGCGGCGATTTTCCGCATCCGGATGCCGCAGCCAGCTTCGAATAAGATTGAACAACGCCAGCACCAGCACAATAAGCATGAACGCCCGAAAGACACGATACAGGCTGTGGTACTGGCGCACCGTATCCAGGGAAAAAAAGAAGAACTTCCGGAAAAAGGTAAATAGCAACAGAAGGGAAAAGGAAATTCCCAGCAAAACGATTATCCGGATTCGCCACCTCATTTGGCGGGGAGAAAGAACGCCAGAGGGGAAATAGTAACTGAAAAGCAGGAAGGTTAAAAACGCAAAAGGGTAACTCAGGAAGTAGAGGGACGCCAGTGGCAGAGAGATGGGAAGCGGTAAAATCATACCTCCCCAGTGCATGATGATGATGTAGCCAAACAGAAAGGCCGAAAGGGAGAAAAGTAGATCCTCCCGCCGGGTGGAGCGATACCACACCAGGGCACCCAGCACAAAGAAAAAGAATCCCACCCCCAGGCTAAGGAACAATCGTCCCGTGGAGTAATGTGCCACCAGCGGCAAAGTTAACACAGTATTGTCCTCGAACACCAGATCCACCGGATCGCCAATGGCATGCCGCACCAGTACCTCTTCCACCTGCGGCAAACTGCTTACCGGGAAGCCGCTCAGGCGATGCAGATTTTTCGTAACCGGGGTACCGGAAGGCGCAGAAGCGGGGAGGATCACTTCAATTTTGCCCTGGCGCTGGAGCATCTCCACCGGTACATCGGGACGCAGGGAAGCGTTGTACATCCCCAGCACACTGAGCAGGAAAAACAGGAGGATTCCCAACCCCACATATTTGTTCCCTTTACTCATGGCCCTATTCCCGGTCTAATAAAATTTACCCAATTTTCCGGGAAAAACCAAATTCGTGAGCTCTGTTAGGGGAATAAATGGAACGTTTTAACGGTAAAAATCCAGAAGCGGCAAAAGATCAATAGAAATTGGAATTTGTTCGATACATTGAGCGAATTCTCATCTTGCAGCCAATTATTGGGAATAAAAATCCTACTTTTCCCTCCAACACTACCACATTTTTCTTGCCTTTTTAGCAATCGTACTATACATTTAGACGTCTATTTGTTTAATTGGTTAATCAAATGGTACAGAGACCATTCTGGCTTCAAAAGATATTTCAGGCCTGGGAAAAGCGCTCCCTGGTCTGGCTTTCCGGTGTTCGCCGGGTGGGAAAAACCACCCTGGCCAAAATGATACCTGATGTTCTCTATTTAAACTGCGATCTTCCATCGGTACAACGAGAATTACAGGAACCGGAATTTTTTTATCGCTCGCTCCCACCTGGCACTCGCATTGTTTTCGATGAAATTCATCGTCTGGAAAATCCCAGTATGGTGTTAAAAATCGGCACCGATGAATTTCCTCATTTAAAAATACTGGCCACCGGTTCCTCCACTCTGGCCGCCTCCCGAAAATTTCGTGATACCCTTACCGGACGAAAAATTGAACTGCATCTCACACCGGTACTCTGGAACGAATGTCTGGAGAACTTTCAGATTCTCAATCTGGACAAACGACTTCTCCACGGTGGGTTACCGGAACCTTTGCTTGCTTCAGAGAAAGATCCCTATTTTTTCTCCGAATGGCTGGATAGTTTTTATGCTCGGGATATTCAGGAATTATTTGGTATTCGGAACCGGGTAGGATTTCTCAAGCTTATTCAACTTCTTATGCGACAAAGCGGGGGCCTGGCAGATTATACCCAACTAGCGCGGTTGGCGGAAATAAATCGCGTCACGGTAAAAGCGCATCTCGAAGCGTTACAAATTACCCATGCCATTTATTTGTTACCACCATTTCATGGTAAAAGTCGGCGCGAGCTTACCCGACGACCTAAAATTTATGCCTTTGACACCGGATTTGTGACATTTGCCAGAGGTTGGGATTCCATTCGGGAAGAAGATCGCGGTTATCTGTGGGAGCATCTGGTGCTGGATGTTTTGCAAACCCTGGTTCACCGTTCCCGGATTTATTTCTGGCGTGATAAATCGGGGAACGAAATCGATTTCGTGCTTTCTCTGAATCGCTCCCGTACGGTGTGCATTGAATGCAAAATGAATCCCGATTCGTTTCAGCCGCACACAATTCGCCTGTTCCGGAAACGATACCCCGGGGGAGAAAATATTGTCATCAGTCCGCTGGTTCGGGCCCCCTACACCCGCCAATATGAAAATCTCATTGTTCAGTTTCATTCCATTTTTTCTTTTCTGGATTTCTTGAATTCTTCTCAATTTGCAACGGGGAAATAAAAGAATTTACACAAAATTTTGTACTTGACTTTGTTAAAATTGAGGTAAAATATTTTTCCCCATAAATTATATCGAACCCATAAATTATATCGAATTTGATAATATCATCGTTATTTACATGAATATAAATGATTATTTCCATATATCCAGATAAAATACTTGAAATTATAGAAATAATTTCTTAAAATGGTTTCAAACATGACACTAGTTGTTGATTCTATATAAAAAATGTTAAGCTAATGACAAGGAAAGTATAAAATGCTCGCGTGTTATTTGCCAGATATAGGAGATGGTTTAGCAGCTGGAATAAAATTATTGGATGGGAGTGATTTGCAGATAGATTGTGGTAGCCAACAAAATCCAGAACAAGCATTTAGAAAAAGTATTTGTCGCATTAATCCTGATATTTTAATCCTTTCCCATTTTCATTGGGATCATTACAATGGCTTTTTTTATGCTCAAAAATGTCGTCCTCACTCTCACCCTGCTATTAAAAAAGTATTTTTCCCTAAGTTACCAATACTAAGGGAGACAAAAGATTTAATTTTATGCACGTTTGCCTTAGCTAAGCGTTTTTAGGTGGAATATCTGGTAGCATAGAATTAGATTTTCTTAGCCTTTTGTCAAAAATTAATAAATGTAGTTTTTTTTATACGGCAGTTTCCAAGGGAGATACGATTTCATTAAGTGGATCTCATGTTGAAATATTATGGCCACCAAAAGAGATTGATGATTCTGTCCTAAAAGTTATAAAAAAAGCAATTGATGATTTTAATGAAGCAAAGCAAGAAGACAAAATTCTAAATGAAATTTACAATCAGATAACTCAAAGAGAGTTAGGTGAAAAATATTTTTCAGAAAAAAGGGAACAAAAGGTAGAAAATGATTTGGAGGATCTTAATAATCTAACTATAGATGGTTTTGAACCAAGAAATATTCCGGAGAAAACAAAACGGGCTAATAAATCCATAAAAAAGGCTGCAAATCATCTTAGTATTGCTTTTAGATATAATAACCAAATTTTATTCTTAGGAGACTTGGAAAGCAGTGAATTGAGACAAATATCTAATCATCTTTCTGAGAAAAATTTGACAGATTATTTAATCATAATTACTCCACATCATGGTACACATTGGCATAATAGTTTAAATCAGTTGTCAAGTATTTATGCTATAAGCTCGGTTGGGTCTAATCTATTTACTAAAATAAAAACTGAATTCAAACGCCGTTCGCATATATGTCTCTACACTTATACAAATGGCGACATAGAGATTCCACATCCTATATTGCGTCCATTACGTTACTGGAAAGGTAGGTACTGGAGATTATATATTTAAATCTTAACAAACGGGTGCACTTGACCGCTATTCCGCTGCGGCCTTCGGCCTTGCTCCATGTCGGCAAGTGATCCTGGACGTTAGGTTACAATAAAATTGTGAGATTATATAGTGAGTTATAAAGGTAAACCAATATTTTTTTTAGATTCCATTCGCAGCACACCTCAAATAAAGAGTGCTATGATTTCTTTTTTGGAAAAAGTATGGTTATCTAAACATAGTTATAGCAATGAACTTATTTTATTCCACTACACAAATTTAGAAGGTTTAAAAGGAATTCTAAATAGTCGTTCCTTTTGGTGTACTCATTCAAGCACTTTAAATGATCCGTCCGAATTAGAATATGGTAAGATACTAATATTAAGTATTTTGGAAGATTTTAAATCTAAAGAATCTGATTCAATAGTTGACCAATTTTTACATAATTTAATTTCAAACTTTTCTGCATTTAATATATTCTCATATAATGCTTATATAGCTTCATTTTGTGAATTAGACAATTTGCTTAGTCAATGGCGTATTTATGCATCTCAAGGGAATGGATATAGCATAGGTATAAGATTTAAAACAGATACTAAGTTTTTTCATGATTTAAATGATAATGAAGAAGAAAGCTATGTTATATTACGCAAAATGATTTATAATTTGGAAGAACAAAAAGAACTTGTAATTGACTTTATTTCATCAATTATTTCTAGCGTGAAAGATGCAATAATTTGGTTTAATAAACATGGCGGTCTCTCAGAGGCTTGGGAAGCTGTGGCTGCAACAGAAGCTGTAAATATTCTTTTTGATTTAATGCTTTCTTTTAAAAACCCCGCATTCTCAGAAGAAAAAGAATGGCGGTTGATAAAGGTTATGCAATCTAACTTTAAGCCTCATCTCATAAAATTTAGAGAAAATAAAGAACAATTAATTCCATATATCTCAACTTATATTACTGAAGAAAATAATTCTAAAATTATATTTCCCATTACTTCAATTAGAATTGGTCCAATGTTGGATGAAAAAAGTTCTAAATCAATATTAGAAGTATTTCTTAATAATCAGGCTTCTATAAATCATAAAATAAAAATTAATCCCAATATCATTAATATAAAAGTTTCAGGATATTTTTTAAGATAAATATTAATAAGTTTTATAATCATATTTAAATTAATTTATCGAGATAAGATATGGCATTTGATATTCAAGGTTTTATAGAAAGCATAGGTATAATTCTTATCCTTAGTTTTATTATTAAAGGCTTAAAAAATCAGATTAAAAGTTTAAATGAATTAGTTAAGACACAGAATGAAACAATAAAAGCAATGGAAAAAAGGATATTAGAAACTGAAAAAATTGGCGAACTATATAAAAACTTAATAGAAGATATGCCTAAAGCAGTAAGACAATATAAAAATTTTATTGCGAGTACCAAGGATGAAATTATTAAAGAATTACAGAACGCAAAGAATAAAAAAGATGACGAATTAAGGAAACTGAAAGAAAGAAGATTAAGTGAAATCGAGAAATATGAAAAAATTTTGTCTCAAGTACCAACTTTAATTAAATCACTTTATAATTTATTTAGTAGTTTTGAGTATTCAAATTTTGAAAGTATTAATTTTTCTGAAGAAATTACTAAGTTAGAATATTTTCAAAATGAAATAAATGATTTAAAAAAATTGGAAAATTTTGTAAAAAAAATAGCACTAAATAAACAAGAAGATTAAGTTAAAAACCTAACACTGGCTTCAACTCTGACGCGAGCACGCGGGCGATGAATCGGCAAATGTAAATTTATTAAAACGTGCTCGCGCAGGTTAAGCCTATCGTTACCCGGCGGAAAAATTGTTCCTTTTTCAGGCGCCAAAGCGGAAAAACCTTGCTGGTTTACCATAAAATATCTAAATTGATTTAGTGCTATTTAGAAAAAACTGAATGTTCCCCCTGGCTTTGTCTCGGGAAAAGTGGAGGGAAATCAAGAAATTCATACAATAGATTCGAAGGACAGAACTTTCGCTGCGGCAGTTGCTACTGGAACTGCCCAAGCAGTTTCAGAAGACGAGTTGACGCAAATTCGTGAAACAGTCCATGAAGAGGCGCGTTTATTGGGCAAGGATCCGCCAGATTTTTCACCGGCACTTCCGTAATTAATATAGAGATGTTGGATAACCCATATGACAGAATTAGAGAAACCTAACGTTCCGACTATAGATTCTTTATTGGCTGCTTCCAATGAATTAGAAAATAAACTAGAACAGGCAGGAATTCAAGATGCTCACGAGTGGATGTTTGCTTTACGAGAAATGCTTTATGACATACGGCGTGTCATTCTTGAATTGGACAAATTTTTCAATATGAAGAATGTGGGCAGACAGAGCGAGGAACAATTAATGAAGATCACCAACATTATCCTATATGAATTTCTGCCTCATATACAGTCACACATGGAGGATTTAGAAAAAAATCTTCTAAGCTCGACTCGTGAGCGGAGAACGGATAAAAAGAAAAGAGAATCACCAGATACGTAAACCGAGAGGATGATTTCTCGCATATTAGATTGGGAATGCACTAATACGTTTAAAGATAACCAAGCAACACACCTAACATAAAAATCCAGCTGACCTCGTACCTTGGCGGCTGATTTCAGTGATGTTAGAATGAAAGGAAGAGCATTAATAAAATTTTTAAAGCAACTATCTTTCGTAAAAATTAGAGAGGAGCAAAAAATAAAAACCGGTTACACTTAACTTTTCACGTTGTTACAGTTTTTATAATTAAATTGAAATCATAATTGATTAAATAAAAAAATAACATCATCTGCTGGAGCAAAAGGTAGGTAAATGATGGTACCTGCTTTGAAATTAAGAATCAAAATAAGGAGGTTATAATAATGCATATTTGGTTTAAAAAATATTTTATTGCTTTATTTATACCGCTCATTTTAGTAGCAGACTCTATTTATAGCCAAAATTTTAATGACAAACAACCAATTACATTCAATAAAAATTCTTTTAATTATCCAGATTCTCCCAAAAAAATTAAAACAGAAAATTCCCTCGCCAATTTAGATTCAATAAATTCACCATCTTCATTAAAACCGGAGACGAATTCATCTGAAAGGAAAGTTAAAATTGGCAAAATTGTCGCATTTGCAACAATAGGATTTTTTTCAGGATTATTTATAGGAGCTACTACGGAACAATTTGGTTATTTTCAAGGGCCTGTTTTTCGTTTACAACCAGCTTTAATCGGGGCTGGTATTGGAATTGCCATATCATTTATAGTACCTGATAATAAAGAAAATAAGCAGAAGAATAAACAATTTTAAATTGCTGGTGATTTTAAATATAAGCATCCCTATGTTCTTCTCCGGTCGAAAATAGTAAATTTTCTCTAAAAATCCGCAACACTTCTCGTACCTTTTTTAATCATTAACTCCGCCCATTTTACGTAATATGTTTTTTATAATTTAAAAAAATAC
>JALXCH010000564.1 GCA_026991005.1 Calditrichia bacterium
CATTTCGTCCTGCTTGCATCGGATGATTCGTTCTGATTGTGCTGGAGAGATGCTTTTACTGTTTACACAGAAGAATCCTCGCCTTGCTAAAGCAGGAGGTTCTTCGTCTTGCTGAAACAAGACTCAAAATGACAGGTGGTTATTTTTTAACTAAACAATTTTATTTGCCAAACAGGTGAAAAATCTATCCGATGATGAATTACCGATTTATCATATTGCTCTTTTTTATTTTTTTATGGAATAGTTGCGAGTTCCCCATCGAAACGCGCTCCAGCTCTGAGTTTTCCGGGATACCGGAAACAATTTTTCAGAGGAACCCTAAAATTTCAGAAAGTATTTTATCTCTTGCCGCCTCCCCTGTTACCGGTAAATTGGCTATCCTTACGGATGGTTACAAAGCATTGTTTATGTTTTTCCATGACCTCCACACCGGTATGGAAGCACCGTTTAATCCCATCGATATTTCATCTCTTAATGCAGAGTATGGCGATTTTCATAGCTGCCTGTGGGATAGTTCGCTGCAAAAATTTCTTTTGTTCACCAAACAAAAGATACTTTTTTACGACCCTGAAACGGGAACGATAACCGACCCCGGGCTTGCCTGGGAAATGATCCAACCCAGACCGGTACGGGCAGTAGTGGATAACCAGGTATATCGCTATGTTGAATACCATCACAAAACATTTATTTTAATTAATCCTGAAACGAGGATTAAAAAGGAAATTGCTTATTCCCCGGATTATTCTTGGGCGAAACCTTTATTCCGGGGGAGATATTTTGTGGTTCAGGGCACCGACTCAATGTTTGCATATAATCATTTTCGTATTTTTCGATTTCGACTTAGTCAGTCCGATTCTATTACCATTCTACAGGAAAGTATGAGTAGCCTTAGATATCTTTTTCAGCTGAACGCCCATCAATTTGCGGGAATCGATCGTTCCGATACTCTTCTTATCATGCGTCTTAGGGATGCCCGCATAGAAAAGCGCATTTTTATTCCTGATTTATCCGGGGCAACAGGAAACATTGTGTACGATGGAAACAGTCTTTATTTCCAGAACGAGAGTTATACATTGTGTCGGTATCATTTGAGTTCCGGTTTACTGGACACAATTCCCATTAAAAGAAGTGTGAGTTATGATGGGGAGCATTTTAAACTGTTACAGAAAGAGAATGAACACCTCATTTTTCAAGCTAATTCAGTTATTCATAAATTTCACATTTACGATGCCGGGAATGGTATGCCAATTGAAACGGAGATTTTTCCGGATGCTCAGGTGGAAGATTTATTCTGGAAAGATGAAGAAAATCTTTATTTAGCAGAAAGCCGGTATCATCGGAATGAAAAATATTACACGATTTCGCAGTATAACTATTTTTCTGGATACAAAGATTCTCTTTACACACCTACCCATGGAGTGCCCTTAAAAATGACGGGGAACGGTCCCGTATTTATTAACAAGAATAACACTTACTTATACAATTATTCGGGGAACCTTATATATACTTTTCCGGGGAAATCCCGTCAGGTTCTTTACGACTCCACTGAACATCAGTACCGACTGTTTACCCTAACCTCCCAAAATAAAATGGTTATTTCTTATTTTAAACCGGGTATGGCCATCCAATCCGACACAATATCCCCGCCATTAAGCCGATATGTTCAGTTTTCTTCTCTTATCCCGGCCTGTAGCCCGTTTCGAATTCACTCATCATTTGAATATTCTTTTTATATTCCTAACATTTTAGGAGAATCATGGATTGAATTTTACATCTCCAACAGAAAGTTTGCCAATTATCAGAAATTACTTAAGATTTCTCTAAAGCCATTTGTAGAAAATTATGGAACACGGTTTCTCTGGCTACCTGATGGAAAACACGTAATATATGCGAATAAAAAACAGGTAATCCGGTTTAATACATGGGCAGAAGTACCCTGATTGGGACATTCTTTTTACTGATATTTTTCCTTCATACTGCGAGTCAGATGATTCGGTTTCGTGTTGTAGATGCTATCAGCCTTGAGCCGGTAGCCAATGTATGGATTGGTTGTTCTACTACCGGCCAGGAAGCGACTACCAACGAGGCGGGAAGAGGATTGTTTACAATTCCCGATTCGATTCAATCTTTTACCTTCCAGTTCATCCGTCTGGGATACGACACCCTCCATTACACACTGGAGCGTCGCCAATTTTCTTCTGAGAAGGAGATTGTGATAAAATTAACCCCCCGGCCCCTTGTATTGGATTCGGTGGTAGTTCAGCAAACACGGGCTTTCCTCCGGATGGGCAAGCTGCTTCGGATAACACCCGAAATAACCCGAACCATGCCCTTTTCCCAGAACGATCTTTTCCGCACCATTCCCATGCTACCTTCTGCCAGTGCTGTATCGGATTATGCTTCGCTTTTTACGGTACGGGGCGCTACTCCCGATCAACACAATTTTTATCTGGATGATGTCCCACTGCTGACCTCGTATCGGATGCGGATAATTATGGGGGGCGGTACCTCGCTGTTCAATACCAATCTGATTCAAAATGTTGATTTTTATCCCGCCCACTATCCGGCGGATTATGGAGGGCAGGGTGGTGCACTGCTGGTTACTACGGCTCGCCCGGGCCGTTCCGATGCTTTTGCCGGTAACTTCTTCCTTTCCCCATACGAAACCGGCTTGCAAGTTGAGGGACCTTTATCCCACAATTTAACTTTTAATACGGCAGGCAGATTCTCCTACCTGGATCAAATCCTCAACCTCTTGCACTTGGACCAGACAATTCGTCCCCGGTTTGGGGATTGGCAGGGAAATCTGAACTGGAAACCTCACCGGCAACATCAATTCCGCTTTGGCTGGATGGTTCAGAAAGAGAAAAATTACCTGGATCTTACCCCCGGCTATATTGACGACGATCGTTATTCCTTTTTAAACCTGGTGTATGGACATATCCTCTATTTGCGTCATCAATACCGTATTTCCTCCCAGTTCTCGCTGTTAAATGTAATGGCTTTTCAGCGGAACGATTTGCAAATGAACGATACTTATTACAATCCCCAATCAAAGAAATATTTCCATAATGTTCTCGTAAATAATCAGCAAATGCAATGGACGTTTCGCCAGGTTTTTCGTTATTCGCAGCATCCTCTTGTCATCCGTACCGGATGGGAACTTAATTATTCGCCGACTCGAACCCATCTCCATACTATAGTACAACCGTATTATCCCAACATATTTTATGTGAATCGGCGGGATACGCTTTTGTATCTGGCGCAATTTACCCATTTTGAACTGCACCACAGCAACTGGCGGGTATTTGCCAGTTGGCGAATGGATTTCCACAGTTACTATCATTCCACACTGTATTTCTCTCCACGGTTGGGCTTCACCTATGCCTTTCCGCACGGATGGCAATTAGAAATGAACGCCGGTTTGTATCATCAATTTCCATTCACCGATGCTATGGTCTATCGCCGCCCTACTGTAAATATTTTTTCTGTGTACCGGCTTCATGACGAAACCTTTCGGTTTTACCCTCCTTATCCGGAACGTTTTCGCAAAGCTGCATTGCAGATTCGACGGATATTCAATTCCAGGGAATCCCTTAATTTGATATTTTATTTCAGTGAATCCGACAATATGTTTCGAACTATTTTTACCGGTTTTATATTTGAAGATCCCTTGAAAAACAGTGCTTATTCTATCACCCGCAACGCTGCGCAATTTCAATCCCGGGGAGTTGAATTTTGGGCCAATATTTCCGGCGATGCACCAGCGCAGGGCTGGAATGCCTATTTATCGGCCGCTTACCATTATAGCCGGCGAAACGATGGCCGGGGCTGGGTAAACGATCGCAATGATTTTCGCTGGAAGATGGGGGCAGGGTTGGACGTGCATCTCACGCCCCATTTGCAATTCTCCACTACGCTTAACTATCTAACCCTGTGCAATTACCCGGTGAAAAATATCTTTCTTATCCAGATTGATTATATGGATCCGGAAGATCCGGGGATTTGGCACCGGCTCCAGCATCAAAAATATGTTTTCACAACCTATTTTCGTCTGGATGCCCGCTTAAGGTTTATACTGAGTTCTCACCTGCAATTTTATCTGGAAGCCATCAATCTAACCAATCATCCCAACCGTTACGATACCTTCCACGGGATTGTGCGAGAAGACCACCGCTATACGATTATGATGACCGATGTGTACAACCTCCCTTTCCTGATAGGCGCCGGGCTGGAGGTGCGGTTTTAATTCGCCTGTTCAGGATTTCTCCCCCTATTCCGTGACCTGAACCACCCAATTGTTCCGGGAAATGTACCGGGTACTGAAACCGGGAGGCCGTTTACTGCTGATTACCCCCAACGTGGCCAAACTAACTAACCGGATTCGTTTGCTCCTGGGGAAGTTTCCTTCTACTTCCACCGGTAACGAAGGTGTGGATTTCAGCAAACAAAATTGGTTAATGGATGGCGGGCATTTTCACTACTTTACCTTTCGCAGCATGCGCCTTTTCTGCCAGCATTGTGGTTTTTCAGAAATTCGTTCCTTTGGCATCGGAACGCTGGGACGCTTTCACCATCTGCGTCCTTCGCTCCTTTCCGGGAATGTGGTGCTTCTGATTCAAAAATCGGGATGAGAGCCGTTTGCCACCAGCAAGCAAACGGAGAAGAATGGTGTTTACTCCTCTTTCCGCCTGCCCTGTAAGGCTTCCACCTGGCGTTCCAGTTCCTTGACCCGTTTAAGCAATTCCGGTAACTGATTGACCACCGCTTCGATGCGTTTGGTGCGCATGATGGGGCGGGCAGGGTATCCAAAAACAATTTCGCCATCGGGAATGCTTTTGGAGACGCCGGACTGAGCGCCAATTTGCACGTAATTCCCAATGGAAATGTGCCCCACGGTTCCCACCTGACCGCCGACCATCACATGATGGCCAATTTTAGTGGAGCCGGAAATTCCCGCCTGGGCAGCCATCACCGTCCATTCGCCCACTTCCACGTTGTGGGCAATGTGTACCAGATTATCCAGCTTAGCTCCGCGACGGATGCGCGTCTCGCCCATGGTGGCCCGGTCGATGGTGCAATTGGCACCAATCTCCACATCATCTTCAATGACCACGCGTCCCACCTGGGGAATTTTGTGGTACACCCCTTCGTGCGGAGCAAAACCAAATCCATCGCTGCCAATAACCGTACCATTGTGGATGATGACCCGATTTCCGATTTCGCAATCTTCCCTCACAGAAACCAGGGGATACAACAGGCAATCGGAACCCACCTTTACGCCATCCATCAGTACGCAGTTGGGGAGGATGCGGGTGCGGTCGCCCACTACGCAGTCGCGTCCGATCACCACATGGGCACCAATGCGAACATCCTTGCCAATTTTGGCTTCGGGGTGAATAACGGCGGTAGGATGAATACCCGGTTCCAGCACTTCGCGGGGAGGATGGAATTCCAGAAAAATCTGTAAAAAGCGGAAGTAGGCATCATCCACCACAATATGCGGCAGGGGAATATCCGTTTTAATTTTACGGTCCACAATAATGGCACTGGCACGGGTAGTCCGGAGAAACTCCTTGTAGCGGGGATTAGCCAGGAAGGTAATCTCCCCCGGTTGGGCAGCATCGATTTTTGCAGCACCGTGGATACGGATGGAACCATCGCCGTGAAGTTCCCCCTCAATGCGGCGCGCAATTTCTTCAAGAGTGAATTGAGCCATAAAACGGTGTTCTCCCTGTTTCCGTTCCGGGGTAGAAAAAACAGAAAGGCTCCGCCGTTTTCACCGGCGGAACCTGCGGTATTCCAAAAAACTGTTTTTCGGGGGAAGAAAGGGTAACGTCTAATTATTTGGTTTTATTTAATTCTTCCAGCACCCGATCCGTAATGTCGTATTCCGGTTTGGCAAAGAGCACCACTCCCTGCACAACATCCAGAATGTAGTCGTAGCCTTCTTCCTGACCGATTTTTTGAATCACCTGATCGATTTTATCGTAGAGCGGCTGGGTGAGTTTCATGTTCTGCTGGTAAAATTCACCCTGGGGACCCAGTTTTTCGTACCGATATTTCTCGATTTTCATGGAAAGTTCCTGAGCCTGTTTCTCTTTCTCCGCTTTCTTCTCCGGGCTCAACAACAGGCTCTGGCTCTCGATCTCTTTCATCAGATTATCGTACTCCTGGAGCATCTTGTTGTATTCGTCTTCGTATCCCTTGCGGATTTCATCCAGCTTCTTCTGAATTTCCTGGGCTTCGGGATATTCGGTGAGGATGCGCTGAGAATTCACGTAGCGAATTTTCTGGGCAAAACTATTATTCCACCCGGCGAGTACCACGAAACTCATTACCAGAATGATGCCTAAGATTTTTTGTGCTTTCACTCTGTCCTCCATACTTTTAATTGGTTACCATAAAATAATTTATTCAACAATGATTTTTGTTTCGGATTAGAAGCGACCGAATTGGAAGTGAGTTTTCCACTGGCCCCGACGTTTGCCAAAGTAATCCAGATGGTCGAAGCCGTAACCAAAATCTACGCCAATGATGCCAATCATAGGCATAAACACGCGCACACCCAATCCGATGCTGCGTTTCAGATCCTGGAGATTGCTCTCCACAAAATCGCCCCACACGTTACCGGCTTCCACAAACACCAGTCCGTAGATGGTGGGGTTCGGTGCGATGGGAACGCGCAATTCGGCAGTAAATTTGGCCATGGCTCTACCCCCCAGGGGGCGTCCGGTGCTGCTCAGGGGCCCCACGGTTCCGTCGTCGTATCCGCGTAATCCTTCCGAAAAGCTTAAGCCGGAACCACCCATGTAAAACAGCCCACCGGGATTGATGTAGTAGTTCTTGTGCAGCCCGTTGATAATTCCCATCTTCGCCTGGGTGTAAAACACCAGTCCCATGAATGTGGGGACGTACCATTGCACGGTGAGCACGTTTTTTAAGTAATCTTCGTCTCCCGAGAGGGGACCACCGGAGAGTTCGGTGAGTAAGGAATACACCGAGCCGTTGGTGGGGAATTCCGGTCGGTTTCGGCTATCGCGCTGGATAATCTGGGTGATGCTGACCTGCTGGGTGGGACGGTCGTAGAACAGGTAATTTTCCAGCAGTTCGGGGTCGCGCACGTTAAAGATCTTGGTTTCGGCCACGCGGAAGATCCAGTCGCCGCGGAAGTAACTATCCGGCCAGCGGAAGCGGCGACCCACCTGTACCGAAGCGCCCTTTACCTGCCGATCCCAGGGATAGAATCCGCCGCCGCTGCGGGTGTTAAACAGCGAAAAACCACCCAGAGTACGGGTGTTAAATAACCAGGGTTCGGTGAAACTCAACGAAATGGAGCGGTAGAACCGTCCAAAATACCAGTCGAACGCCAGGCGCTGACCATCGCCGCCGGAGAAGGGGTGTGCCAGAGAGAAATTGTTCATGGAAAGCCCCACGCTCCCGATCATCCCATCCCGCTGGCTGTAACCGGCAGACATGTTGGCGGTATCGGTGGATTTCTCCTCCACCTTGATCTCCAGATTCACATGCTTGTCGTCCCCTTCAATCAGTTTCACATCCGGCACCACATTGGCGAAATAATTCAAAATCCATACATCCCGCACGCTGCGTTCCAGTTTCGCCCGGTTGAAGGTGTCGCCCGGGTAAATCTTTAACTCCCGGCGAATCACTTTCTCGTTGGTCTTGGTGTTTCCGGTGATGATTATTTCCTTAATGCGAACCACATGCCCTTCGGAGATGCGAATGTGAATATCCACCGTATCCTTGCCCGCCGGAATCTCCCGCGGCTGAATGTTGGCAAACAAATATCCCTGATTGTAGTAGAGGTTCTGGATATTCTCACGAATGCTCTTCTCAAAATCTTCCTGATTGTACACATCCCCCTTGCTAAAAAGCAGTTGTTCCCGTAATTCCGCTTCGCTGAATACGGTGTTCCCTTCGAAGGTGACGTTACCAAAATAGTAGCGATCGCCTTCGTTAATGTACACATCGATGAATAGATTCCGCTTGTCCGGACTGTAATAGATGGAATCCTTCACAATCTCGGCATCACGGAAGCCTTTTTTGCGGCAGTAGGCAAGGAGGTTTTCCAGGTCTTTCCGGTATTTTTTTTCGTTGAAATCGGCACTGCGCCACCAGCGGTCTTCTTTAATTCCCTTAAATTGCTTCTTCAATTCTTTTTCGGTGAGGTGCTTGTTGCCAAAGATGCGAATGCGTTTCACCTGCACCCGCTCGCCTTCCTGAATTTTAATTTCGGCAATTACCTGGTCTGGCGAGGAATGCACCGTGTCGATTTCCACTTTTGCCAGCAGGTACCCTTCCTCCTTGTATTTGCGCAGTAAATTCCGTCGCGCCTGGTACATCCGGAACGGGGTAAGTACCATACCTTTGTAGAAGTGAATTTCCTTGTCCACCTCGGATTTTTTCAGTTCCTTGTTTCCTTTCACCACCCAGCCTTTCAGGCGCGGGAATTCTTTGAGCTGGATGACCAGATCCAGCCCTTCGGGCGTCTGGTGCTCCACCATGATTTTAATGTCCGAAAAGAGCTTCAGTGCCCAGAGGTTCTTTACGGCGTTGGAAATATCGTCGGTGGTAATTTCTTTCCCGACATGTAAGCCGGAATTGAGATATATAATGGAAGTATCCGCTTTTACCTGTCCTTCAATGCGAATTTTGTGGATTTTAAAACGTGGAATTTGCGAAAATAACGGTGATGTTATCAGCAAACTGAACAGTGCGATGATGACGATTCTGATTCCTGCGCGCATACTCCTCAACATTCTCTTTAGAATTCCCAATGAAACCGCTAAAGTTAATTTCACTTAACTATAGTTGCAATTAAAAATTAAATGAATGTCGAAATCGAATAATGAAATTTTCCAGCCGGTTCCGGTTGTAGTAAACGGGATCGAACTGGAATTTATCATACTCCACTTCCAGCAATAGGTTTCGTAACAGGCGGTACTCTAATGCGAACCGATGGTTGAGTCCCAGTTTAGGTTCGTCGTAAATGGCAACCAATTGCCCGGAATAGGTCATGTACAGATTGGGAATCAGGTATTTCCCCAGGGTAATCTGGGAGCTTTGCAACAGCAATAAAGCGGGGTTCAGATTGCTATTGAGCAAAGAGGTGTAATAATAGGGGGCTTCGATGGTATTGAAACGGTTGTGCAATCCGAAATAGAGCAAATTTGTGGAGAAGTTGGATTGCAGGTGTACGTAATCCAGTCTGAGCTTACGTTCCAGCTTGCGTTCCAGGGGGCGCACCAGGGGGCGGAAAAGGTAATTCTCGGTGAGGGTGAGGCCAATCTCTTTCGCTTTTTTCCCCATATTTTCCACGGAATAGCCCAGGTAGGCCAGTACTTCCTTCTGGGTCTCGCCAATGGTGGGGTCGCTGGATTCCAGTTTAAAACGGAAGTCTTCCCAGCGCCCGCGGGACACTTCCTTTCCGGTTTCGGGGTCGATGGCATAAAGCACCAGATAAATGTCTCGCGGGAAGTTGGTGGAATCCCGAACCGTGGTCCAGGCCCGGCCATACACTTCCGGGTAAATTTCGAAGCCGTTGAAGATGGCACCGAAGCGATCCACCCGGAAATTCATGTCCAGATATTCCACCCGTCCCCGTGTGGATTCCACCTGCCCCAGGATGCGCAGGCTTTCGTCCTCCAGCCGACCGGTAAATTCCAGCCCGCGGGAAGCTTCGTCGATGTTCAGATCCAGGTACACATCATCCAGAAAAGCCGGAACATCGGCGAAATAACGGTTACCCAGCCCCGATTCCACCAGCACGTCCCAATCGATATTCATCAAGAATTCCGTAACCACATCGTTCTCTTCTTCATCGCTCAGTTCAGTTTCCAGAAACGGGTAAGTTACCCGGCATTCGTACATGGTTACTTTCCCCCGCACATGGGGCAAATCCACGGGTCCCGCAAAATAGAATTTTTCTCCGCTCACCTTCCCCGAAACGGCAAAGTAGCCAATGTCGCCGGGCATCATCATTCCGGGAATGGAAAGCGGAATTCCCCGGGGATCGGTTTCCAGCACCAGTACGCCAAAATCCAGCCCCAGTTCGTCGAAATACCAGGGTTTCAGATTCACTCCAGTGGCGATGTCGCCGGCGCTCACGTTGTAAATCCGGGCATGGCGCTCCAGAAGTTTGCCTTCCAGCGTGTGAATATGAACAAATCGTTCTCCTTCGCGCAATTCGATGTCTGCTTTCAAGTCGGTGAGTTTGGGCAGCACCGAGGTGAATTTCATGGTACCGTTGTAAATTTTCAGATGTCCTGCCCGGAGGTGCGGACTCTCCCGGGTGCCGGTAATGTGCATGTCCAGTTCGCCCAGACAATCGGGTTCCTGGAAAAAATCAATCATTGCTGGTAATTCTGCCAGCACATTCCCTTTTATGGTAAGGTAGAGGTCGATAGGCTGGCTTTTATCCACCGGTAATCGACCCTGCCCCTCGATGCTGTATTCATTGGGATCCACATAAATAAATTTCTGGATGTGAAAGATATGATCGCCAATGTGAGTCAGGGAAGAAGCGGGCGGAATGGAATCGGTGAAAATGATGTTTATTTGATGAAATGGCCGCTCCACCACGATGCCATCTTCCAGAATTACGTTTCCCCAGATCTCGGGATGCTCCACGCTGCCTTTGAGGTTGACTTCGTAGCGGAGGCTGCCGCGGATGAGGTTGGGATCGTTAAAGATAGTGGTGGCAAGGAAGTTACTTTCGATGCCCTCCCCGCGCACATAAGCCGAGAGTTGATTTTCTTTTATATTTAGGGAAAAATCCGCAGTAAAAATGGGTCGATTGTTGTAAGTGATTTCCGCTTTCTGGAAATTGAGACGGGAGTGCTGATAATCCCCCTCGAAGGAAGCAGCGTAGTACCCATTATTGTTCAGAATGAAATCCTTTCCGTACAACTGGAACTGGATGGTGGGATCGCCGGTAGTGCCGCCAAATGTGGCTTTGCCGCTAATTTTCCCTTCGCTGAGGGCGGCGTAGAGCTCCGGAAAGTTTCCCACGAATTGTTTCAGAGCAATGTCTTTCAGTTCCATCGCACCGTTTACCGGGCCATCTTCCCGGTAAGAAATGTTTGCTGCCAGGTTTAATAGCCGATTGGCTTTCAGTTGCACTTGCAGGTGATTATTACGATCCACTAAACGAACGTTCCCGCGAATGCGCTGGGGAGTAGTTTGCATGGCAAAGCGCCCCTGGAATTTAAAGGGCGGCTGAATCATGTTCACCACGTTGCCGATGAGGGAGAAGAAGACCTCTCCGTTGCTTCGCCGCAAGAAATTGACCTTCATGGTGGGATAGTTCACCAGTCCGGAAAAGTAAAAATCGGCCCGGAAGTGCCGGGCAAGGGATTGAACCAGCGCCAGATTGCTGAGGGAATCCAGGGGAATGTTTTTAAGCTCCATAATCTGGAAGGTGGGATCTTCCCAGAGGTTGGTAATCTGCGCTTCCAGTTCCCAGGAGCCGGGATAAGTACGCACGGAGTGCACTTCGATGGAATCGTCCACCAGGGTGTAGGCCAGGTCGCCCTGTAACACGGTGTCCCCGGCCGGGCTAATAAACTGGCTGTGAACATTCCCGGTAAATGTAAGGGTGTTAATATCCC